>NZ_JBFRPB010000008.1:0-162319 GCF_041471785.1 Vibrio sp. 10N.261.51.C6
AGTCTCTCCGACCGCACCATCATTAAATAGAACCCAGCTTTTTAGCTGGGTTTTGTTTTATCTGGAATATGCAAATCTGCTAGCCAAGTCACCAAGTATTCTCTTCTATAACCTCACTTTTAATACGATTTTATAAGACAATGTCAGCTCCATTTTCTAATTGAGTATGACTAGCCTATGAAACCCCTCCCCTTAACGATCGGTTGCTACACAGATACACCAAGTAAAAGCCAAGGTGTTTATCAAACTCAGTTAGATCTAGAAACAGGAAAACTATTACCTCTAGAGCTGATCATCAAATGTACTAACCCCTCTTTTATTACTGTAACAAAGACTGGGATCTATACTGCATCGGAAGTGGACCAGCAAAAACAGCCCCAGCTCATTCATATACCTAATGTTGATTCACAGCTAACACACAATACAAGCCTCATCTCGGGAGATCACCCTTGTCACGTCGCGATAGATCCACACAATAAGTTTGCTATCACGTCGCAATACTCATCAGGCACATTCGATATTTTTAGCTTAAGTATCAACGGCAGCATCGATAAACGACTCAAAACAATCCAGATGGTTGGTTCCGGGCCAAACAAAGAGAGACAAACTAGCCCACACGCCCATCAATGCCTGTTCTTACAAAACTCACCACAGTTTGTGACTGTCGATCTCGGCACCGATCGCATCAACTTCTATTGCTTTGATGAAGAGCAAGAAGAGTTCCTTGATGAACCAATGCAGTCTATTAAGGTGCCCGCCGGCAATGGACCTCGCCATTTAATCTTTAACAAAGCTGAAGACAGAGCCTATGTGGTCTGTGAACTCTCTGAAACGTTGCTGACTTTGGAAAAGGTTTTAGGCATTTGGAATGTAGTGGAAGAGATTGATGCATTGCCTAATATGGAGAAGGGAGAAGCCGCAGCTGCGATTAAGCTATCGCCTGATGAGCAATTCCTTTATGTGTCATGTCGACACCAATCAAGAATCAGTAGCTTCAAAATCGACTCTGAGACTCAAAGGCTGACTTTCATTGATAACTACGACACTGAAGGCAAATTCCCAAGAGACTTCCATATAACGAACGATGGGAAATGGCTTATCGCCGCCAACCAGCACTCCAACAACATCACCTCATTCAAGCGAGATAATGAAGATGGGTCTTTGGTTTATACAGGGTACTCTTTAGAGATCGATGCACCGGTTTGTGTGACGCAACAGCGATAGTAGTCATCTGATACAAAAAAGGAGAGCATTCGCCCTCCTTCTCTTTATAAAGTGTCTGTAATACTCAATTAAAGGCCCAGGGCATACTTCAACACTTGAGCTTTAATCGGCCCTGAGTTCTCTGCTAGCTTGAGTGCAGCATTACGCACAAACTTAAGTGGACCAATGTCGTTGCTGAATGTCTTATAGAAGAAATCCATACCGCTTTGCATCACTAGGTTGTCACCTCTTCTCATCACCTCGTAGCGTCTTGCTACAGACTGGTTCAATTCACCCTTTTCTTTGGTGACATCCAGCAGTACTGATACATCTTTGAAGCCTAAGTTAACACCCTGCCCAGCCAAAGGGTTGATGGTATGCGCAGAGTCTCCGACCAAAATACAGTTATTCTTCGAGTATGATTGAGCATGACGTCGTGTCAGAGGAAAAGAACCCGAATTCAAGACTTTGATATCACCTAACTCTTTAGGAAAGTGAGTAAGTACTTCGTTACGTAGTTTTTCAGGGGCCATTGCTGACAGTTGCTTAATACGCAGTGGAGAATCATACCAAACTAACGAGCCCAGCCCGACTTCTTGACCGTCAGAGGTTAGAGAACACAAAGGCAAAAATGAACGAGGGCCACTTGGTAGAAATTGCTGCCAAGTAATATCTTGCTGAGGTTGTTCTGTTTCTACATTGATAAGCATACAGTGTTGTCGATAATCCCAAGCCGTGATGCCAATTCCAGCTTGTTGGCGAACGGCTGAATTCGCACCATCAGCACCAACCACCCACTTCGCAGACAACTCAGCCCCTGATTGAAGCTTTACGATATTGATTTCACCAAACTCAATCACATCGAGCTTTTCTGGGCATAACAGTTCGAGATTGTCGTAGGCATCAAATTGAGACCATAAACCTAATTGAATGAGTCTGTTCTCAACGATATAGCCCAAACGAGGAAGGTCTAGTGAGGCAGCATCAAATCGAGTACGACACTCTGGGTGCTCCCACGTCTCTAAACGTTTATAAGAACACACTCGCATTGCTGCAATACTTTGCCATGCACCAAGATTTTCAAGCAAATCGACCGATGCTTGAGAAATCGCTGACACACGAATGTCCATCGCTTGCGATTCATCAAAAGCTTGTGGGGCAAAACCTTCGATCACCGCAACACTCAGACCTTGCTTTGCAAAACCGATTGCTGTTGCTGCGCCAACCATGCCGCCACCGACTACTACAATATCGTAACTGTTCATATTTCGTACTTATCAGTTTGATTCTTTGACTGTTTTTGATTGTACTTTTTCATAACTAACTTGTAACCAAAAACCTTATTCGAAAAAAGGGTTATCCCTTATGGCATATGGCGTTAACGATAATAAAAACCACTACATAAGAGATTTGTTCAGACTACTAGTCAGTCGGTTTTGAAACCAGTACAATACGCCGCTTGCCGCTAGAGCCTGTCATAAAATTGAATACCGAATTATGACAAACGGGGCTAGCGGATGAATAATGGGCGATTTGCTCCCTTAAATTAAACTAACGATCGAGCGAACATATAATGAGTAAGAAACTGCTAATTAAAACTTGGGGCTGTCAGATGAATGAATATGATTCATCAAAAATGGCCGACCTGCTTAACGCTGCAAATGGCTATGAGCTAACTGAAGTACCTGAGGAAGCAGACGTACTACTATTGAATACTTGTTCTATCCGCGAAAAAGCGCAAGAAAAAGTATTCCACCAGCTTGGTCGTTGGAAAACGCTTAAAGATAAAAAAGAAGGTGTGGTGATCGGTGTGGGTGGCTGTGTAGCGACTCAAGAAGGTGATCACATTCGTCAACGTGCACCTTACGTAGACGTTATCTTTGGCCCACAAACATTACACCGTTTGCCAGAGATGATTAAATCATCACTGTCTAACGAAAAGCCAGTAATGGATATCTCTTTCCCAGAGATCGAAAAGTTCGATAACCTGCCAGAGCCAAAAGCTGAAGGCGCGACGGCGTTCGTTTCTATCATGGAAGGTTGTTCTAAATACTGTACTTACTGCGTTGTACCATACACACGTGGCGAAGAAGTTAGCCGTCCAATGGATGATGTACTTTTCGAAGTTGCTCAACTTGCAGAGCAAGGCGTACGTGAAGTTAACCTGCTAGGTCAAAACGTAAACGCATACCGCGGTCCAACACACGAAGGCGATATCTGTTCATTCGCAGAACTGCTTCGTCTTGTTGCTTCTATCGACGGTATCGACCGTATTCGTTTCACAACAAGCCACCCGCTTGAGTTTGGTGACGACATCATTGAAGTTTACAAAGACACACCAGAGCTAGTGAGCTTCCTTCACCTACCAGTACAAAGTGGTAGTGACCGTATTCTTACGATGATGAAGCGCCCACATACGGCTATCGAGTACAAATCTATTATCCGTAAACTGCGTAAAGCTCGCCCTGACATTCAAATCAGCTCTGACTTTATTGTTGGTTTCCCTGGTGAGTCTAAGCAAGACTTCGAAGATACAATGAAGCTAATTAAAGACGTTGATTTCGATATGAGCTTCAGCTTTGTTTTCTCTCCACGTCCAGGTACGCCAGCGGCAGATTACCCATGTGATGTACCAGCACAAGAGAAGAAAGATCGTCTGTACGAACTGCAACAAACGGTAAACACACAAGCTATGCGCTTCTCTCGTCTAATGCTAGGCACAGAGCAACGTATCCTTGTTGAAGGTCCATCAAGAAAGAACCTAATGGAACTTCGCGGCCGTACAGAAAACAGCCGTGTTGTGAACTTCGAAGGTTCTGCAGACCTAATCGGCCAGTTCGTAGATGTGAAGATCACTGAGGTTTACACCAACTCACTACGTGGTGAGCTAGTTCGCACAGAAAAAGACATGGGTCTACGCGTTGTTATGACTCCAGCAGAAATGATGGAAAAAACAAAACGTGAAGACGAGCTAGGTGTAGCGACATTTACGCCGTAGGCAATACAACTGTTTGAGCACAAAGCGCAAACACAAAGCTTGAAATTACCTAACTAAGTGACCATCTTAGAAATAGGGATATCACCATCAGAAGCCCGGTCTAAATCGGGCTTTTTGCTCTTTGTTTTATTTAAGAGTGAGTGGCACAAAATGAGAGGCTAATTTGAGCAATAAAATCGTTACCTTAGAGATAAATCTAGAACCAGCAGACAACAAGCGCTTGGCAAGTTTATGCGGACCATTTGACGACAACATCAAGCATCTTGAGCGTCGTCTGGGCGTTGAGATTAATTACCGTAGCAACTTTTTCACCATTGTTGGTAAGCCTCACACTACAGCCGCAGCTTTAGACATCATCAAACACCTCTATGTTGAAACGGCTCCAGTTAAAGGCAACATAATCGATATCGAACCAGAGCAAATACATCTGGCGATCACCGAATCAGGCATTTTGGAGCAACACGTCGAGTCTGAAATTGACTACGGCAAAGAAGTGACCATTAAGACTAAAAAAGGCGTCATCAAACCTCGAACGCCAAACCAAGCACAGTACCTAATGAACATGGTGACTCATGACATCACCTTTGGTATTGGGCCAGCAGGTACAGGTAAAACCTACTTAGCCGTTGCTGCAGCAGTTGATGCACTTGAACGCCAAGAGATTCGTCGCATTCTATTGACGCGCCCTGCTGTTGAAGCCGGTGAGAAGCTTGGTTTCCTACCGGGTGATTTAAGCCAAAAAGTAGACCCATATTTACGTCCACTTTACGATGCGCTGTTTGAGATGCTTGGCTTTGAGCGAGTTGAGAAGCTGATTGAACGTAACGTAATTGAAGTTGCACCACTGGCTTACATGCGTGGTCGTACATTGAATGATGCGTTTATCATTCTTGATGAGAGCCAAAACACCACGGTAGAACAGATGAAGATGTTCTTAACCCGTATCGGTTTTAACTCACGCGCTGTGATCACAGGTGATATTACGCAAATCGATTTACCTCGTGGTGCAAAATCAGGCTTACGCCATGCGACTGAAGTGCTCAATGAAGTCGACGACATTAGCTTTAACTTCTTCATGTCTGAAGACGTCGTTCGTCACCCTGTAGTTGCTCGTATCGTCAACGCATACGAGAAGTGGGAAGCAAAAGACCAGAAAGAGCGCAAAGAGTTTGAAAAGCGTAAACGTGAAGAGCGTGAAGCCAAACTTCTTGAGGCTCAGCAGGTAGTTACGACACAATTAGCAACACAAAATAGCTCTGTAATTGCAGAACAAGGTGATAAATAGATGTCTATTGAACTAGACCTGCAATTAGCGGTCGAAAATGAGCAAGGTCTTCCAACTGAGCAAGATATTCAGCTTTGGTTGGACAAGACAATTCCTCAGTTTCAAGAGAACGCTGAGTTGACGGTTCGTATCGTTGATACACAAGAAAGCCACCAGCTCAATCATGAATATCGTGGCAAAGATAAGCCAACTAACGTGTTGTCTTTTCCATTCGAGGCTCCTCCAGGGATCGAGTTAGATCTACTGGGCGACCTCATTATCTGCCGCCAAGTTGTCGAAAAAGAAGCAGAAGAGCAAAGTAAGCCTCTGCTAGCACACTGGGCTCATATGGTTGTACATGGCAGTCTGCATCTGCTAGGTTATGATCATATCGAAGATGATGAAGCTGAAGAGATGGAGTCACTCGAGACAGAAATCATGCAATCTATGGGGTTTGAAGACCCTTACATTCTAGAAAAGTAAATTGATTCTAGTAAAGTAGGTTGCAGAGAAACAATAACTCATCGAACCTGTGATTTTCACAGGAATCTGAGTTGTAACGTGTGCTATCACACTTCTGATAGCGTTATTTTTTGAGAAATCATGAACGAAGGTAACCCCCCCACTTCTGAGGGAAGTAAAAAATCTGAAGGTCCGAGTAGAAAGTCCTTCTTTGAACGCCTAGGCCAACTATTTCAAGGTGAAGTAAAAGATCGCCAAGAGCTCGTAGATGTAATCCGCGACTCAGAAATTAATGACCTAATTGACCACGACACACGCGACATGCTCGAGGGTGTTATGGAAATTTCAGAGATGCGAGTACGCGATATCATGCTGCCTCGCTCTCAAATGGTTACAGTTGAACGCACAGATGATCTAGATACATTGATTGCGCTCATTACTGATGCTCAACACTCTCGCTACCCAGTGATCAGTGAAGATAAAGACCATGTTGAAGGCATTCTATTAGCGAAGGACCTACTTAAGTATTTGGGTTCAGAAAGTGCTCCATTTGATATCGAACAAGTGATTCGCCCTGTCGTGGTTGTTCCTGAAAGTAAGCGAGTTGATCGCCTGCTTAAGGAGTTCCAAGAAGAGCGTTACCACATGTCTATCGTTGTCGATGAGTTTGGTGGAGTTTCTGGCCTGGTAACCATTGAAGATATCCTCGAAGAAATCGTTGGTGAAATTGAAGACGAGTTCGACGATGAAGAAGAGCTAGATATTCGTAAGCTGAGTAAGCATACCTTCTCTGTAAAAGCTTTAACCACTATTGAAGAGTTCAACGATACGTTTAACACTGCCTTTAGTGACGACGAAGTGGATACGGTAGGCGGCATGGTTATGACAGCACTCGGCCACCTGCCGGTTCGTGGCGAAATTGTAGAAATCGAAAACTACCATTTCAAAATAACATCAGCAGATAACCGTCGTGTGATTCAGCTACAGGTAACCATTCCTGACGAACAGCCTCTTCCGACTATCGAAGAATAACAACTTCTCTCTAAAGAGATGACAGAAATTAGATGACTAATACCTTTATTCATCGCCTATTACGGCCGCTTGCGGCCGTTTTTGTTGGCGCTATAACCACCCTTTCATTCGCTCCATACTCTATATGGCCTCTTGCTATTCTCAGCCCAGCTTTGTTGCTGTTACTGATCCACAACCGCTCTCCTAAAAGTGCGCTTTGGATTGGCTACGCATGGGGTTTAGGTCAATTCACCACAGGTATCAGCTGGGTATACGTCAGCATTGATGGTTTTGGCGGCATGCCACTGGCAGCCAACCTATTTTTGATGGCATTGCTTGTTGGCTACCTAGCCGTTTATTCAGGGCTATTTACCTGGGGTTTGAATAAATTCTTCCCTGCCAATAACCTAAGCCGCTTTTTCCTTGCAGCTCCTGCATTCTGGCTAGTCTGTGATTGGCTGCGTGGCTGGGTAATGACGGGCTTCCCTTGGCTTTGGTTAGGCTACAGCCAAATCGATTCGCCATTGGGTTCATTTGCACCGATTGGCGGCGTAGAGCTAGTAACTTTAGCGATCATTGTTTCAGCCTCTGCATTCACTTATGCGATTGTTAACCGGGCTTGGAGCATCGCTCTCATTCCCGCCGTCGTATTTAGTGCAGGCTTTGGTATTCGCAACATCGACTGGGTCACGCCGAACCCTGAAAAAACCACGTCAGTCGTCTTGATACAAGGCAACGTCGATCAAGACAGTAAATGGCTACCGAGTCATCGCTGGCCAACCATGATGAAGTACACCGACCTAAGCAGAGAAAACTGGGGAGCGGATATCATCATCTGGCCTGAAGCGGCTATTCCAGCATTCGAAGTTGAGATCCCATCTTTCCTACGTAACTTGGATAGCGCAGCGAAGATGAACAACAGTTCGATCATTACCGGTGTGCTGAATCAGTCTGAAGATAAGAAATACTACAACAGTGTTCTTTCTCTCGGTGTGAATCCATACGGTGAGTACAGCTACGATCCAGACGAACGCTACCATAAACACCACCTGTTACCATTTGGTGAGTTTGTGCCGTTTGAAGATATCTTGCGTCCATTAGCACCTTTCTTTAACTTGCCAATGTCATCATTTAGCCGTGGCGACTTTGTTCAACCAAACATAGTGGCAAATGGTCGTCACTTAGCGCCGGCACTGTGTTATGAGATCATCTTTAATGATCAAGTTAGACAGAACGTAACCGACGAGACTGACTTTATTTTAACGCTCTCTAACGATGCGTGGTTTGGTCGTTCGATTGGCCCTCTGCAACATATGGAAATTGCACAGATGCGTGCTCTGGAGCTTGGTAAGCCGGTTATTCGCTCGACCAACAACGGTGTGACGGCAGTTACTGATTACAAAGGCAATATAATCAAGCAAGTGCCTCAGTTTGAAACGGCAGTGTTAAAAGCTGAACTCATTTCAACGGATGGTCAAACGCCTTATCACACAGTAGGTACTTGGCCACTGTATATCTGGGCGATGCTCAGCTTGGTGATTGGTTGGGTAATTAGAAAGCCAAAAAGCTAGATTCGACGAAAAGTGATTTGAGGGTTGACTGATCGGGTCAACCCTTTTTCATTGCTGTGGTTTTGCGTTGATACGCTATGGTTCAGAAGCTTACGGTTTAAGGGCTTTACGACTAAACCCTTTAGAACCACATTTAATGCATGGAATGATATTGGTTGGGTGGTTATATTCGGTTTGGTGACCACACTCGTCACATACTAAGGTTCCCAAGCCAATGACTTCACCCGCTTGATACAAGCCTTGGTGTTCTAAGTCTTGGAACAGTTCAACCCATTCCACCTTAGTACGATCAGTAATATCCAACAGCCCTTGCCAAATAGAGTCCGCAATCATCAAATAGAATGGACCGCTTTTACTCTCTTCATAGCTTTCGGAAAACTCTTTTAAGTCCGACTTCACGTAGGCAGAGATCAATGAAAGCTCATCTTTAGTCATATCATTAGCTGCTTTCGCAAACTTGCCCGACGTTTCGATTTTGTTGTTGAGCTCTTCAGGGCTATGCTTCAGCGTTTCAATCACCTCTTCGACGACTTCTTCATAGAGCGCTTTTTTCTTCGGCATAACAACCTCCTTAAGATAACCAACCTTTTAGTGAGCAAACGGATGCGCTGCAATGCACTCCCGCTTACAAACAAATGCAATTCATACTCTTAAGTATAGTTGCCCTGCGAAATTCAGTGAAAATTACACAATCTACTAAGCGGCAACTGCAAGTATGAAGGGTATAACTATTGTTGTACTCAGCTCCTTTAGGTATTCTATGACGATCTGTAAGATTCTGTTCTAACCGAACTCACAAATTCCAAGATAACCGGATACCATCGATGCAAGAACAATATAACCCGCAAGAGATTGAACAAAAGGTTCAACAACACTGGGATAACAGCGAGACTTTCGTTGTAAGTGAAGACCCAAACAAAGAAAAATTCTACTGTCTTTCTATGTTCCCTTACCCAAGTGGCCGACTGCACATGGGTCACGTGCGTAACTACACCATCGGTGATGTGGTATCTCGTTTCCAACGTCTACAAGGCAAAAACGTAATGCAGCCAATTGGTTGGGATGCATTCGGCCTACCTGCAGAAAACGCCGCTGTTAAAAACAATACAGCACCTGCACCATGGACTTACGAAAACATTGAGTACATGAAGAACCAGCTTAAGCTTCTAGGCTTTGGTTACGACTGGAACCGTGAATTCGCAACGTGTACTCCAGAGTACTACCGTTGGGAACAAGAGTTCTTCACTAAGCTTTACGAAAAAGGCCTGGTTTACAAGAAGACATCTTCAGTGAACTGGTGTCCAAACGACCAAACAGTACTGGCAAATGAGCAAGTAGAAGACGGTTGTTGCTGGCGTTGTGACACTCCAGTAGAGCAAAAGAAAATTCCACAGTGGTTTATTAAAATCACTGAGTACGCTCAAGAGCTACTAGACGATCTAGACAACCTTGAAGGTTGGCCTGAAATGGTTAAGACCATGCAGCGCAACTGGATCGGCCGCTCTGAAGGTGTTGAGCTATCTTTCGCTGTTAACGGCGAAGAAGCACCATTAGAAGTGTACACAACACGTCCAGATACACTAATGGGTGTTTCTTACGTTGGTATCGCTGCAGGTCACCCTCTTGCAGAGAAAGCATCTCAAAACAACCCAGAGCTTGCTGCATTCGTTGAAGAGTGTCGTAACACTAAAGTTGCTGAAGCTGAACTCGCAACGATGGAAAAGAAAGGTATGGATACTGGCCTAACGGCTATCCACCCTCTTAACGGTCGTGTTGTTCCTGTATACGTAGCAAACTTCGTACTTATGGATTACGGCACAGGTGCGGTAATGGCGGTTCCTGCTCACGATCAACGTGACTACGAGTTCGCAACTAAGTACGGCATCGATATCATCCCAGTAATCAAACCTGAAGATGGTTCTGAACTAGACGTGTCTGAAGCGGCTTACACTGAAAAAGGTGTACTGTTTGATTCTGGTGAATTCGATGGTCTTGCGTTCCAAGAAGCATTCGATGCAATTGCTGCGAAGCTTGAAGCTGAAGGCAAAGGTAAGAAGACAGTAAACTTCCGTCTACGTGACTGGGGTGTATCTCGTCAACGTTACTGGGGCGCTCCAATCCCAATGGTAACCACTGAAGACGGTGAAGTTCACCCAGTACCAGCAGACCAACTGCCAGTCATTCTTCCAGAAGACGTGGTAATGGATGGTGTGACCAGCCCAATCAAGGCAGACAAGTCTTGGGCAGAAACAACATTCAACGGCGAACCTGCTCTACGTGAGACAGATACATTCGATACGTTCATGGAGTCTTCTTGGTACTACGCTCGTTACTGTTCACCACAAGCTGACGATATTCTAGACCCAGAGAAAGCAAACTACTGGCTACCAGTTGACCAATACGTTGGTGGTATCGAGCACGCTTGTATGCACCTGCTTTACTCTCGTTTCTTCCATAAGCTTCTACGTGATGCTGGCTACGTGACGTCTGATGAACCGTTCAAGCAACTACTATGTCAAGGCATGGTTCTGGCTGACGCGTTCTATCACGAAAACGAAAAAGGCACCAAAGAGTGGATTGCACCGACTGACGTAACGGTTGAACGTGACGGTAAAGGTCGCATCGAAAAAGCAGTCGACGATCAAGGTCGTGAAGTTGAACACTCAGGCATGATCAAAATGTCTAAGTCTAAGAACAACGGTATCGACCCACAAGAGATGGTAGACAAGTACGGCGCTGATACAGTACGTCTATTCATGATGTTTGCATCACCTGCAGACATGACGCTTGAGTGGCAAGAGTCTGGCGTTGAAGGGGCTAACCGCTTCCTTAAACGTGTTTGGAAATTGGTTCACGCTCACTCTTCTAAGGGTGCTGCTGAATCTGTTGATGCTTCTGCGCTATCTGGCGACCAAAAAGCACTTCGTCGTGATATCCATAAAACTATCGCGAAAGTAACGGACGATATTGGCCGTCGCCAAACGTTCAACACGGCAATCGCTGCAATCATGGAACTGATGAACAAGCTGGCGAAAGCACCTCAAGAATCTGCACAAGACCGTGCAATCCTTGACGAAGCGCTAAAAGCGGTAGTACGCATGCTTTACCCAATGACTCCACACATCTCTTACGAAATGTGGATTGCACTTGGTGAATCAAACGTAGACTCAGCAACATGGCCAACTTTCGATGAGAAAGCGCTAGTTGAAGACGAGAAAACTATCGTTGTTATGATCAACGGTAAGCTACGTGCGAAACTAACCGTTGCTGCTGATGCAACAGAAGAGCAAGTTCGTGAGCTTGGTCTAAACGATGAGAACGCTAAGAAGTTCCTAGATGGCTTAACTATCCGTAAAGTTATCTTCGTACCAGGTAAGCTTCTAAACATCGTTGCTAACTAATTTCGTTAGCACAATGCAATTGCTAAAGAATTAACGAACTTAATTCATCAAAAGCAGTCTGTAGACAGGGTAGCTAATTGCCCTGTCTACTTATTTAAGCGCTTTAGACTTGAGCCTAACCACTCAAACGAACTAAAGCCTTTAAATAAGTATTCTACCTTCATGAGAGCCATCAAATAATGCGCCTGATTTCACTATCTTCATTGAAAGTTACTGTTGTTGTTTTAACCGTCAGCCTATTAAGTGCGTGTGGTTTCCACCTACGTGGTGATTACTCCGTACCAGAAGAACTCAACAAGATCTCCGTAACCAGTTACGACCAATACAGTACGTTTACACGTATGATGAAAGGTCAACTGCGTATGAATGATGTAGAAATTGTGCTACCGGCTGAGAATACACCTAACCTGCATATTATTAGTGAGAGCGTAGGTGAGCGAACTCTGTCTCTATACCAAAACACTCGTGCAGCAGAGAAAGAACTGACATTCCGCGCTTCATACCGCGTAACTGTCCCGGATCTAGGCTCAAAGACGTTCTCAACCAGCGTAACCCGTAGTTACCTAGATAACCCGCTAACTGCACTTGCGAAGTCGGTTGAACGAGACATGATCGAAGATGAGATGCGTAAGTTGGCAACAAGCCAAATCCTTCGTCAGATGGCTCGACTAAAAGCGAACATTGCAGCTGATAGCATGGACCTAGATGCACTAGAGCACGTTCAAGTGAAAGAACTCGAAAAGCAATACAACATCAAGAATGTTGAGATCGTACCAGCTTCAGAAGAACAACCAACACTTAGCGATTCGGCTGAGTAATAGGTTTATTTGATGCGTATTTTTGCTGACCGCTTATCAGAGCAACTTATTAAACAGTTGAGTAATGTTTACCTAATTTTTGGTAACGAACCGCTACTGTTGCAAGAGAGCCGAGAAGCGATTCAAAAGGCTGCAAAACAGCAAGGCTTTGAAGAACGTCACCGCTTTGCGATTGATAGCAGTCTCGACTGGAATCAAGTCTACGACTGCACTCAAGCACTGAGCCTATTCTCTAGCCGTCAGGTCATCGAGCTTGAACTGCCAGAGTCAGGCGTCAATGCCGCAATAGCGAAAGAGCTACTCGCAATCTCCGAGCATATCCACAGTGATATTTTGTTAATCTTGGTGGGCACTAAGCTCACCAAAGCTCAAGAAAGCGCTAAGTGGTTTAAGGCTCTTTCGAATCAGGGTCACTGGGTCAGTTGCATAACGCCAGATGTCAGTCGGTTACCTCAGTTTGTCCAAGCGCGTTGCCGTCAAATCGGTTTAACGCCAGACCCTGAAGCGATTCAAATGCTGGCGCAATGGCATGAGGGTAATCTGTTTGCGCTGACCCAAAGCCTAGAAAAACTGGCTCTCCAATACCCAGATGGCAAGCTCACATTAGTACGCTTAGAAGAATCGCTGAGTCGACACAACCATTTTACTCCATTCCATTGGAGTGATGCGTTATTGGCAGGCAAAGGTAACCGAGCACAACGAATCCTGCGTCAGCTAGAAGCTGAAGGTGTCGAACCCGTCATTTTATTACGTAGCATACAACGAGAGCTTGCTCTGCTATTACAAATGCAGCAACAAATGAAACAGATGCCGATTGGTCAGGTCTTCGAAAAACACCGTATCTGGCAATCTAAAAAGCCTCTTTATAACGCCGCGCTAACAAGAGTTTCGATTTCTCAATTACACTCTTTGTTCGCGTTGCTCACTCAAGCTGAATTGATGACAAAAACTCAATATGAGCAGTCGCCTTGGCCACTAATTCATCAGTTAAGCGTAGAGTTTTGTATCCCTTCAGCTTCAATACCATTCCACGCATAAAAGCGTGTTATATTCTAGGGTCAACAAGCCCTAAACAAAGCTAAATTCAGATTAAAGGAACACCCAGTGTTACGTGAAGAACTAAAAGATTTTCTTGCAGACAAAGCCGACGACATGAAAGCAGAATCGATTGTAACTATCGATGTAGAAGGCAAATCAAGCGTTACTGATTACATGATTGTTTGTACTGGCACCTCTAAACGCCATGTTGCCTCTATTGCACAGCATGTTGCTGATGAAGTGCGTAAAGCGGGTATGCAACCTCTAGGTATGGACGGCCAGCAAGAAGGTGAATGGGTTGTTCTAGATATGGGCACAAGCATGCTTCACGTTATGCAAGAAGAGCATCGTGAGCTGTACCAACTAGAAAAACTTTGGGGCTAAGCTTTGAAGATCCAGTTAATCGCAGTTGGCACAAAAATGCCAAAGTGGGTTGAAGAAGGGTTTCAAGAATACAAACGCCGCTTCCCTCACGATATGCCATTAGAGCTCATTGAAATTACTGCAGGAAAGCGCGGTAAAAATGCAGATATTGCACGCATTCTTCAAAAAGAAGGTGAAGCGATGCTGGCTGCAGTTCCAAAAGGCAACCGTATTGTCACGCTCGATATCCCAGGTAGAAAGTGGGATACACCTCAACTTGCTGAGCAATTAGAAAGTTGGAAGCTGGATGGACGTGACGTATCTATCCTAATTGGCGGGCCTGAAGGATTAGCACCTGCATGTAAAGCGGCCGCAGACCAAAGTTGGTCTCTGTCTGCGCTTACTCTCCCTCACCCATTAGTACGCGTTATCATGGCTGAAAGCTTGTATCGAGCTTGGAGCATCACTGCTAACCACCCTTATCATCGAGAATAAGCGTTAATGTTACGTAAACGTAGCCAAATCCGCGATTACAAAGCAGAAGCACGACTATTTACTAGCCGTGCTTTTGTTGCGTTTGCGGGGATCATTGTCATGATGTCGATGTTGGTTGTTAACCTGTACAACATTCAGGTCAATCAATACCAAGACTATAAAACTCGTTCTAACGACAACCGTATCAAGGTCGTTCCGATCGCCCCTAACCGTGGTTTGATTTACGATCGCAACGGTATACTTCTTGCCGAAAACCGTCCTGTTTTCAATCTAGAAATCATACCCGAAAAAATTAAAGATATGGATGACACGCTTGCTCGTCTGCAAGCATTAATTGAGATCCCGCCAGAGCGTATCGAGCGCTTTAATCGTGATCGTCGTAATTCACGACGCTTTAAATCAGTACCTATTCTTAATCAACTGTCTGAAGAACAAGTTGCCGTCTTCTCTGTAAACCAACACAAATTCCCAGGTGTTGAAGTTACGGGAACTTTGAAGCGTTTCTACCCTTACGGTGATGTGCTCACTCACGTAATAGGCTATGTATCGCGCATCAATGACCGTGATATGCAGCGCTTGATGCGAGAAGAAAAAGACGCCAATTACCAAGCTACACGTGATATCGGTAAGTTGGGTATTGAGCGTTATTACGAAGATATGTTGCACGGTACAGCTGGCTACCAAGAAGTCGAAGTTAACAGTCGTGGACGAGTGATTCGTACCCTCAAATTTGTCCCTTCGGTTCCAGGCAAAGATATCGTACTTAACTTAGATATCAAGCTACAGCTATACGTACATAAGTTACTTGATGGCCGCCGTGGTTCAGCTATCGTTCTCGATCCGAAAGACAATGGCGTGTTAGCCATGGTATCGAGCCCAAGCTACGACCCAAACGCATTCGTGCATGGTATCTCGTCTAAAGGCTATAACGCGCTACTTCAAGACAAAAACCGCCCTTTGGTTAACCGTGCCACGCTAGGGATTTACCCACCAGCATCGACGATCAAACCCTTCATTGCTGTTGCTGCTCTGCAAGAAGGTGTTATTACACCAAACACTACGCGCAATGACCCAGGCTATTGGAAGATACCAAACTCAAAAACGAGACCATTCCGTGACTGGTTGCGTTGGGGACACGGTGTCGTGGATATAGAAAAAGCGATTGAAGAGTCGGTGGATACCTTCTTTTACCAAATTGCTTATGATCTCGGCATTGATCGCATATCCAAATGGATGATGATGTTCGGCTTTGGTGATTATACTGGCATCGATATCTACGAAGAAAGCAAAGCCAATATGCCAACTCGTGATTGGAAGATGGCCAGACACCGTGTGCCTTGGTATCAAGGTGATACTATTCCAGTTGGTATTGGACAGGGCTACTGGACTGCAACACCCATGCAGATTGCAAAAGCCACATCAGTTTTGGTCAATGAAGGTGAAGTAACCGCACCTCACCTACTTCGTTCAACCATTGATAACGGTCGTCCATTCGATGAACAAATCATGTCGGACATTGAAACTTACCCACCGCTAACCGGGGTTAAGAAGAAGTATTGGGATATCGCTCAGGAAGGTATGAGGCTGGCTAACCACGGTAAAAAAGGCACGGCAAGACGTTCATTCCAGAAAATGTCTTACCAAACCGCTGGTAAATCGGGTACCGCGCAGGTATTCGGCTTAAAAGAAGATGAAGAGTACAACGCGGATGAAATCGCAGAGCACTTACGCGATCACGCCCTCTTTACGGGTTACGCGCCTTTTGAAGATCCTGAAGCCGTCGTGACTATCGTTCTAGAGAACGCAGGTGGCGGTTCTTCTAACGGCGGCCCAGTAGTAAGAAGGATTTTAGACCATATTATCCTTGCAGAAGATTATCAAAGTGAGCCAATTAAATAATGAAACTTGATCCTTCAACTGGACGAAATAGAGCCCTATTCGAAAGGCTGCATATCGACCTGCCGCTATTGCTCGGCATTCTGGTTTTAATGGGCTTTGCCCTACTGATCATGTACAGCGCAAGCGGACAAAGCCTTGCGATGATGGATCGCCAGGCGATGCGCATGGCTCTGTCTTTAGGTGTGATGATCTTCCTAGCGCAAATCTCACCTCGCACTTATGAAACCTTGGCACCACTGCTATTTGTAGGTGGTGTCATCTTGCTATTGGGCGTGTTGTTCTTTGGTGAAGCCTCTAAAGGCGCCCAGCGTTGGTTAAACTTCGGCTTTGTTCGATTCCAACCGTCAGAGCTATTAAAGCTCGCGGTGCCTTTGATGCTGGCGCGATTTATCGGTAAGCGCTCACTTCCACCAACATTCCAAACATTAGCGATCTCGCTAGTGATGGTGTTTGTACCGACGATTCTAATCGCAAAGCAGCCTGACCTAGGTACATCTATCCTTATCGCCGCATCAGGTATCTTCGTGATATTCCTGGCAGGTATCAGTTGGAAAATCATTGCTAGCGCCGCAATCGCGTTAGGGGCATTTATTCCAATCTTATGGTTCTTCTTGATGCGTGAATATCAAAAGGTACGTGTAAGAACCCTCTTTGATCCTGAATCAGATCCATTAGGTGCGGGTTACCACATCATTCAAAGTAAGATTGCGATAGGTTCGGGTGGTATATCAGGAAAAGGTTGGTTGCAAGGCACTCAATCTCAACTAGAGTTCATCCCAGAGCGTCATACTGACTTCATTTTTGCGGTCATCGCCGAAGAATGGGGCATGATCGGTATCTTGTTCTTGCTTGCGATCTACCTGTTTATTATTGGACGTGGCTTAGTGCTTGCGAGCCAAGCTCAAACCGCATTCGGTCGAATGATGGGCGGCAGTATTGTACTGAGCTTCTTCGTTTATATTTTTGTAAACATTGGCATGGTAAGTGGCATTCTACCTGTGGTTGGTGTTCCTCTTCCTTTAGTCAGTTATGGTGGTACTTCAATGGTTACCCTTATGGCTGGTTTTGGTATTTTAATGTCGATCCATACACACAGAAAAGCATTCTCAAAGGCGACCTAATCGATGTCTATTACAACGTTTCCAAAAAAAGCATCCTTGGTTGATGAGCTGCCAATCAAAAAAATAGCCTCTATCTTAGGGCTAGCGATTTTAATCAATGGTTGTTCTTCAAAGCAGCCAACAGGCCGCTACGATATTGATTCAGATATTGCACCAGACGCACCTATCTCAGTAGAGCATCTCGAGGATGCTCACCCTCAGTATGAACCTTATAGTTTAGGTGGTAACACGGATTACACTTTACGTGGCGAAGACTACAAGATCGTAAAGAAGACCGAAGGGTTTACTGAGAAAGGCAAAGCCTCTTGGTACGGTAAGAAATTTCATGGTCACTTAACGTCTAACGGCGAGATCTATGACATGTATTCGATGTCTGCGGCGCACAAAACATTGCCAATTCCAAGCTATGTAAAAGTGACGAATACCGACAATAACAAAACGACGATTGTTCGTATCAATGACCGCGGCCCATTCCATGAAGGCCGAATCATTGACCTTAGTTATGCGGCAGCTTACAAGCTCGATGTGTTGAGAACCGGCACGGCAAATGTTGAGATTGAAGTCATTACTGTGGCTATGCCAACCGACGCAAATAAAAAGGCTGCTTTACCGCAATTTATTATTCAAGTCGCAACATCTCCACATGAAGATAGAACAGAGAAGTTAGCGAAAGATCTAGCCGAAAAGCTAGAAGTAGCAACGTTCTTGCAGCCAAATGATGACAACTACCGTCTGATGATTGGGCCATTTCATGACTATGCTCTGACTCAAGAGAAATTAGAACAAGTTAAGCTAATGGGTTACCCGTCAGCTTATATAAAAAAACACACCCTAACTCGCTAATTAATCTAACAGTTACTTCTGGTAATCAGCGCTCTGGTGTGACAGAGTGATTCTGTTAATATATGAATAGTTCACCAAATAATTGCATTCAAAATGATTAAATCTAATAAACTTGTTAAATCGATTTTTGCTACTTCTGTTGCTCTTTCTGCAACGATAGCTACATCGTCATTCGCCGCTCCTATTGTTGTTCCTGATGCTCCTCAAATCGCCGCTAAAGGTTTTGTTCTGATGGATTACCATTCAGGCAAAGTACTAGCAGAGAAAGAGATGAATACTCAGCTTTCTCCAGCAAGTTTAACCAAGATGATGACGAGCTACGTGATCGGCCAAGAGCTCGACCGTGGCAACATCAACCTAAACGACGATGTTGTAATCAGTGAAAATGCTTGGGCTAAAAACTTCCCAGATTCATCTAAGATGTTCGTTGAAGTGGGCACTACGGTTAAAGTTGAAGAATTAAACCGCGGTATCATCATTCAATCAGGTAACGATGCATGTGTTGCTATGGCTGAACACATCGCTGGCTCTGAAGATGCATTCGTTGACCTAATGAACGCTTGGGCAAGCTCTATCGGCATGAAAGACACGCACTTTGCTAACGTGCACGGTCTAGACAACCCGAACCTATACTCAACGCCTTACGATATGGCGCTACTTGGTCAGGCGCTGATTCGCGACGTACCAGACGAGTACCGTATCTACTCAGAGAAGAAATTCACATACAACGGCATCACCCAATACAACCGTAACGGTCTGTTATGGGATAAGAGCATGAACGTTGATGGCATCAAAACGGGCCACACAAGCAATGCAGGTTACAGCCTAGTAAGCTCAGCGACAGAAGGCAAAATGCGCCTAGTGGCTGTAGTTATGGGCACCAAGAATGCGAATGCTCGTAAAACAGAAAGCAAAAAACTGCTTAGCTACGGCTTCCGCTTCTTTGAAACAGTGGCACCACACACAGCCGGTGAAACCTTCGTAGAAGAGAAGATCTGGATGGGTAGCAAGGACACAGTTGCACTGGGTGTCGACGAAGATACTTTCGTAACGCTACCTCGTGGTCAAGCTAAGAACCTGAAGGCAAGCTTCGTTCTTGAGAAAGAACTAGAAGCGCCAATCAGCAAAGGCGATGTGGTTGGTAAACTATTCTACCAAGTAGACGGTGAAGACGTTGCTGAATACCCACTACTAGCACTTGAAGATGTAGACCAAGGCAGCCTATTCAGCCGTCTATGGGACTACCTAGTTCTTCTGTTCAAGGGTTTATTCTAAACTAGCCAAAGGTTTGTTCTAGGTAAAACCTAAGCTTGTTGTATAGTTAACCTAATGAGTAAGTTCATGATTTACTCATTAGCGAACCAAAAGCCGCCATGTGCGGCTTTTGTTGATCTTGAGTTCGGCGATATTTACACGTAATATTCCGCATTATTACTCGTGTCTGTTGACCGAACACGCTTTTTATCGACATTTCGCCAATTTGCGAGAGTCTAGCCTTTTGGAGCTAATCATGAACATCAATTCTGATGCAAAACTAAAAGACCTCTTAGAGTTCCCTTGTTCATTCACTTACAAAGTAATGGGCCACGCTAAGCCAGAACTGACTGAGCTAGTACTAGAAGTGATCCAGCGTCATGCTCCTGGTGACTACAGCCCAACGCTAAAACCAAGTGCGAAAGGTAACTACCACTCTGTTTCTATCAATATTACTGCGACTTCAATTGAGCAAGTAGAAACTCTTTATAAAGAACTGGGCGAGATCGAAATCGTTCGTATGGTTCTGTAATCTCCGATTACACATGAAAAACAGCGGCTTATTGCCGCTGTTTTTGTTTAAAGCGCCCTATCTAGCTCAAATTCATTCAACTTAATTTTCAATAAATACAAAGAAAGTTGAAAAACCTTGCAGTCCGTCTGTAGTTAGAATCATGTTTCGCGTTTATAATGCGTTCACTTTATTAATCCTTGAGGGAGTGCAGCTTTGCAAAATAAGCTAATCGTAAAAAAATTAGGCCGTCAGGATTACGAACCTGTATGGAAAGCCATGCATAAGTTCACAGACGAACGCACGGAAGAAGACCTAGACCAAGTTTGGTTGGTTGAACACAACCCTGTCTTCACTCAAGGACAAGCAGGCAAAGCTGAGCATGTATTAAATGCCGGTGATATCCCTGTAATACAAAGCGATCGCGGTGGCCAAGTGACTTACCACGGCCCAGGCCAATTAGTGGCTTACTTTCTGATTAACATCCGCCGCAAGAAATTCGGAGTACGTGATTTGGTTACTCATATCGAGAACCTCGTAATCAATACTCTGAAAGCTTACAATATAGATTCAGCTGCCCGACCTGACGCTCCTGGTGTTTATGTCGATGGCAAGAAAATCTGTTCACTTGGATTACGTATTCGACGTGGCTGCTCGTTCCACGGGTTAGCACTCAACGTCGATATGGACCTGTCTCCATTCCTACGTATTAACCCATGTGGTTACCAAGGTATGGAAATGGCGCAGGTAAGCCAACTCGGCGGACCAAGTGAACTAGAAAACGTTGAGCAACAGTTAATACAAGAGCTCGTAGAGCTACTCGGCTATGACCAAGTAGACATTCAAGCCACCAGTAACATTACAGCAGAAGCATAAAATCATGAGCAAACCAATCCAAATGGAAAAAGGCGTTAAATATCGTGACGCTGACAAAATGGCATTAATTCCCGTAAAGAATATGCCTGCTGAACAGAAAGAAGTTCTACGTAAGCCTGAATGGATGAAGATTAAACTTCCTTCAGACAGCCATCGTATTCAAGAAATCAAATCAGCAATGCGTAAAAACAACCTGCACTCAGTTTGTGAAGAAGCGTCTTGCCCTAACCTAGCCGAGTGTTTCAACCACGGTACGGCAACGTTTATGATTCTTGGCGCTATCTGTACTCGTCGCTGCCCGTTCTGTGATGTTGCCCATGGTCGTCCTGTTGCTCCTGAAGCTGAAGAGCCGAAGAAACTGGCTAAAACAATTCAAGACATGAAACTGAAGTACGTTGTAATCACTTCAGTTGACCGTGATGACTTGCGTGACGGCGGTGCTCAGCACTTTGCTGACTGTAACCGTGAGATTCGCGAACTCAACCCAAATATTCGTATCGAAACACTGGTTCCAGACTTCCGCGGTCGTATGGACGTTGCGCTTGACCTAATGAAAGACAACCCGCCAGATGTTTTCAACCACAACCTAGAGACAGCGCCACGTCTATACCGTAAAGCGCGTCCAGGTGCGAACTACAAGTGGTCTCTTGATCTACTGAAGAAATTCAAAGAGCAGCACCCTGATATCCCAACAAAATCAGGTGTGATGATGGGTCTTGGCGAGACAAAAGAAGAGATCGTTCAAGTACTGAAAGACCTTCGCGAACATGGTGTGACTATGCTGACACTAGGTCAATACCTAGCACCAAGCCGTCACCACTTACCAGTAGAACGCTACGTGCCGCCTTCTGAGTTCGATGAGCTGAAAGAGATTGCTCTAGAGCTAGGCTTTACTCACGCAGCGTGTGGCCCGTTTGTACGTTCTTCTTATCATGCGGACTTGCAAGCTCAAGGTATGGAAATTAAGTAATCACGATTGCTTAACGAACAATGCAAAGGCGCTGAATATTATGTTCAGCGCCTTTTTTCTATCTTGTTCGTGCCGCTATAGCTTTATATTTCGTGCCACTAAGCTTTATATAAAAACAACAAAGCCACTCTTTATGGGTGGCTTTGTGCTTAATATTTCAAGTTCAGAGGAGGTAATTTCAAAAAGCCCAGATAGGGTTCTGCATTAACCGAAAGATGCCCAGATAACCGTTGCTACCAAAATTGGGCACACAAACTTCACATACATTGGCCAAACCTTACCAAACCAACCAAGTTGAAAATCAGGACTGCCTTGTTCAAGCTCTTTCACTTTTGAAGCTCGGCTCCATACCCAACCACCAAACACACAGAACATCAGTGCAGCGACTGGTTGAAGATACTGAGTTGCAATCATCGCTACCATGCCAAACATCGCAGCAAAGTTGTAAACAATCACCACACTAAACAGCGCGATAGCACCACCAATCACCCAGCTTGTTGGCGTTCGTCTAGTATTGAAACGCTCACTCACTAGCGCAACCGGGCCTTCAAGCATCGAAATCGAAGAAGTCAGTGCAGCAATCGTTAGTAGTAAAAAGAACACAATCGCAAAGATCTGCCCAAGCACACCTAAACTATCAAACATCAACGGCAAAACCGTGAATACTAGAGTGTCAGAGCTTAATAGTGAGCCGTCTTCAGCGTAGATTTGAACGCCTTTTTGCATCGCAACAAACATTGCTGGCATCACCACTAATCCAGCAATAAAAGCGACAGCAGTATCCACCAGAGTTACGTTCATCGCCATTTTTGGTAGGTTCTCTTTCTTGCTTAAGTAAGAGCCATAAACCAACATCGAGCAACCGCCAATAGTGAGTGAGAAGAACCCCTGTCCCATTGCCGCCAGAATCAGTTTTCTATCCCACACTTTCTCAAAGTCTGGAATAAGGTAATGTTTTAGGCCTTCCATCGCGCCAGATTGCGTCATGATGTAAACAAACAATAAGCCAAATAAAACAAACAGCGCAGGCATCAAACGAGTCGACCATTTCTCGATGCCTTGCTTAACACCGCCCTGCACAATCAAGATAGTCAGTACATAGAACGCGACGGTACCAAATACGTTGCGCTCAACACTGAAGCCCTTAAACCAATCAGCAATCGCTTCTAGGCCGATAAGATCCGCGACCGCACCAATTAGGAAACAGATCAACCAGCCACCAACAATACTGTAAAACGCCAACACTGCGCTTGGTACACTCAGTCCAACCCAACCGACAAACTCACCGACTTTCTTACCCAAAGGGTTTGTCGTCAAAGATCGCATGCTATCAACTGGGTTTGCTTGGCCGTGACGGCCTATAGCCATCTCAACCACCAACATAGGGAAAGCAACCACGAAGATCATGATCAAATAGACTAAAAGGAAAGCGCCACCACCGTTGCTAGCAACTTGAGTCGGGAAACCCCAAATATTACCCAAGCCAACCGCTGCACCAGCCGCTGCTAAAATAAAACCTAAACGAGAGCTAAAGTGCTCTCTTGAAGAGGAAGATTGTTGGTCCATATCGCCCGCATTAAAAATCAGTGAACTAGTTGAGAAGTACAGTAATAAAAAGCAATGATAGGCACAACCAATAAATGAACAATTCTCTGATTTTTACAATCAATGCGCTATTTAGAACAACAAAATTAACAAAAAACCAGTCTTATCGTTCAATTATAAGCAACAAAGCGAAGCAGTAGGCTTAAGAAGGAAATGGATTGAATTGAGATAAATACTCGCCGTGTGGTTCCATTTATACAAACAAAAAGAGCACCGACCGGTGCTCTTACTATTCATCACTAGACTCGAATTAAATTGTGAAGACTTGGTAATCTTTTAAGTTCGGAATGATTTCATGCAGTTCTTGCTCTTGTTCTGCCATCTCATCAAGTGAATCACAGAACTCATTTGCTTCCTCCTGTACTTGTTGAGAGTGTTCTTTCATTCGCTCTTCAACTTTCAGCTTTAATTCAGCCATACTGTCAGCCAGTTCAGTCAGGTTTAGGCCACCGTCTTGTTTCATTTTTTCTGACATCGCATTAAAAGCGCTAGAGATAAATTCTTGGTTAAAGATTTCTTTCGCCTTCTCGAGATCTTCAGACCAGCCATTGGCCATCGAATCAAAGCTTTCTGCAGGCAACACTAATTCGCCATCTTTGTAATAACGCGCTTCCAGTTCTGCAAAGTAGGTTTTCATTGATTCTTTTACATTATCAAATGACTCAGGTGAATCCAGGCTAGCCGCGATATCATCAATCACGTCATTGGCTAACGCTAAGCTATCGTTGGCCATTTGTTTCGCTCGAGGTAAGTACTCACTCATGTTTTCGCGATATTTTTCAATCGCCGCTTGTTGGTCAGCATCAAGCTCAACCTTCTCACCATGAATATAGAGGTCGTTGTTATCATCAAAAACGGCCGTATCACCATTCACTTGATGGATTTCGACTTTTTGGTCATCAATTCGTAGTTCATTCTTCAAATCAACTCGACACTGAGCAGCAAACGTAGGCAGGCTCACAACTGCCATCGCCGCAGTTAACGATGCAATTAATACACTGTTTTTCATAAATACATAGCTTTTCATAACATCCTCTCATCAATCTGACAGATTACTATACCCTTGGTATATGCTCCTTTGTCAGAGAAACGTTTTATATCTATTAGTCAGTTAGTTAGTCGATAGAGATAACTTCGTAGCAAAACTGTTTATCTGCGACCTTAAACTCAATCTCATCACCAACTTCTTTACCCATTAGAGCCTGGCCAAAAGGTGCATTTGCCGTCACGATGGCAATCTCATTCTCATTCCACGTGACAGAAAGTCCGCCGACTCTCGGCCCCATAAAAAAGTGTTTATATTGATCATGCTCGTCAATGACCACAACGTAACTGCTCACCGTAACCTTCTCACTATCACGCAACACTAAGTTACGATAACACTGAATATCGTCTTCACACTCTTGTACCCTCACCGCTTGACCATGGGCGAGATACGAAGCTTCTAATGCCAATGTATCGTACTTATGTTCAGGCACTGTCTCTTCATCTGTCGCAGCATCAATAGCGCGTTGAGTAGCAGATTGTGCGATACGTAATCGGGATTCAAGTTGCTCTATGATTATTTGGCGAAGCTCAGACTTATTCATACTATTGGGGTGCTTTTCTATAGGAGCTACAGAATAGAATTAGGTACAATCAGGTGCAAGACATTTGATTCATCAAGCGACGCTATCATGAATAGGCGCCCGCTTTAGCATCAATACGACACTTAATAACTCAGGTAGAACATAAATGATTGAGCAGAAGCTAAAACAAGTATTCGGATTCGACTCACTGCGCAATGGGCAAAAGCAAGTCATTGATAACGTTCTATCTGGTCACTCGACTGCCGCGATATTCCCGACAGGCTCAGGTAAATCGCTGTGCTATCAATTACCAGCATTAGAGTTACCGCACTTAACCTTGGTGATATCGCCACTGTTAGCCTTGATGAAAGACCAACTCGCTTTCCTGCACAGTAAAGGCATTAGCGCAGCGGCAATCGAATCAAGCCAAGACCGACAAACCACACAACAGGTTATGCAGTCAGTGCGTAACGGTGACACCAAGATCCTCATGATCTCCGTCGAGCGCTTGAAGAACGAACGCTTTCGTCAGTTTATCTCCCAAGTGTCGATCTCACTGCTTGTGGTCGATGAAGCGCACTGTATTTCAGAATGGGGACACAACTTCAGACCCGACTACCTGAAGCTTCCTCAATATCAAAAACAGCTCAATATTCCTCAGGTTCTACTACTGACAGCCACTGCGACTACAGCGGTTATCCAAGATATGAAGTCAAAGTTTGAAATTGATGAGGAGCGCGTTGTGGTTACGGGTTTCTATCGTCAAAATCTCGATCTGTCGATTCAACCTTGTGAACAAACCAGTAAGCTAGAAACCTTGTGCAATGTGGTTAACCAAGCTTCTCTCGCTCCGACTATTGTTTATGTCACCCTTCAACAAACGGCAGAGATGGTGGCTCAGCAGCTTCGCAATGCTGGCGTTAATGCAGTGGCTTACCATGCGGGTCTTAAGCCTGAAAATAGAGATGCTATTCAACACCAATTCATGAATGATGACGTGAGCTGTATCGTCGCAACTATCGCGTTTGGTATGGGCGTGGATAAGTCCAACATTCGCCGAGTGATTCACTTTGACTTACCAAAATCGATCGAAAACTACTCACAAGAGATCGGCAGAGCTGGTCGAGATGGGCAAGCGTCTGAATGTATTTTACTGGCTAACAAACACGGTTTAAGCACACTCGAGAACTTCGTTTTTGGTGATACGCCAGACAACATATCGATCCAAGCGGTATTAAAAGAGATCTACGAAAATCAAAACATTGGCGCTTCTGGCTCGAATCAATGGGAGATCATGCTTAATCAACTATCACGTGAATCCAACATTCGTCAGTTACCGCTAAAAACACTACTGGTGTATCTCGAAATTGAAGGTGTGATTGAGCCCAAGTACAGCTACTTCGCAGACTACAAATTTAAGTTCATTCGTCCGAAACAGCAGATCACAGAGCAATTTCAAAGTGAACGTCGTCAATTTGTCGAAGCGATTTTCCAATGCTCTCCTCAAGCAAGAGTGTGGTGCCAAGTCGACTTCGATGCGCTTTGGACACACTTCCAAGCCGATCGTCAGCGTGTGATTGCGGCTATCGACTACTTCAATGAACAAGGTTGGATTGAACTAGAAAGCAAGCAGATCACCGATGTCTACGCGATCCACAATACTTCCGAAGATATGATGCAACTGTCAGAGCGTCTAACTGAGTTGTTTAAAGCAAAAGAAAACAGCGAGATAAACCGCCTTAACCAAATGCTGAATTTCTTTGAGGCGGATACTTGCCTAAGCTCACGCCTTGCGAGTTATTTTGCCGATGATAAAGCACCAACAAACTGCGGTCACTGCTCTGTATGTCGAGGAGAAGTGGCAATCTTACCAACCGTTGATGTTGAACCTATCGATGATGAGACGGTGATGACATGGATACATGAGTTTATTTCGGCTAGCCAACAACTGATTACCGACGAGGCAATTACTCGCTTCTTATGTGGAATCGCCACCCCACTTTCAACCAAGCTTAAAGCCAGCAAAATGGTCGGCTACGGAAAGTTAGAGCAACAACCATTCAGTGATACCTTAGCGCGAGTGAAGCAGCTTCCTAGGTAACTCTTACCTATAAAAAAACCGACTAGGCTTTGAGGCTTAGTCGGTATTCATCTCACTCATTATCTTTAAAAGAAGCTCAGCTGACGCATCTGATCTTTAGGTTGTAGCATCACACTTAGGCCAAGCAGGCGTATCTCTCGTCCTTGCTGCCTTTTCAGTATTTCACTAAGCAGCTCTTTGAAGTGTTCACGATCGAGAGAGGCGTGGATGTGCTCAATCGTGGTTTGTTGAAAATCGGCGAACTTGAGCTTAATGCCCTGCTTGATGATCGCTTTGCTTGGACTAGCCTTTTCTAAGCGAGTCTCGAGTTCAGGAAATAGCTTGTCTTCGATTACCTGCCAACATTCAGCGTAAGTTGAAATATTTTGAGTGAAGGTGCGCTCTACGCCTACCGATTTTCGCTCGCGCTCGATGATAACTTCTCGATCATCAATGCCATGACTGCGCTTCCAGAGTGATGCACCTTGACGGCCAAACTTGAGTAGGAGGTCTCGATAGTCAGACTCTTTAATATCCTTACAAGTAAAGAAACCTGCTTGATGCAGCTTTTCAATGCTCACCTTGCCAACACCGGGAATCTTTTCAAGTGGTAGCTCATCGATCACTGATTGCACGTCTTGTGGAGGGATAACAAACTGACCATTGGGCTTATTCAGATCCGAGGCCACTTTCGCCAAGAATTTAATCGGTGCAATTCCTGCAGAAGCTGTCAGGTTCAGTTCGTTCCAGATATCACGGCGAATAGACTCGGCAATAAGTGTTGCTGAACCATGACACCGCTTAGAATCGGTGACATCAAGGAAAGCTTCATCCAAAGAAAGAGGTTCAATGATTGATGTGTATCGAGAGAAGATTTCGCGGATCTTTTTAGATATCTCGACATAGACCGACATTCTTCCCGGCACAACCAATAGATTAGGACAAAGCTGCAGGGCTTTTCCGGTCGGCATTGCAGAGCGAACACCAAACTTGCGGGCTTCGTAATTACAGGTACTCAAAACACCACGTTGCTTTTCATGCCCACCAACAGCTAACGGGCGATTTCGGTAAGCAGGGTTATCACGCATTTCTACAGCAGCGTAAAAACAATCCATATCAACATGAATTATTTTTCTTACTTTCTCTTCACCCGCACTACACATCTAGGAATCACTCGACCTTACAACTGTATCTATAAACAGTATAATCCAATTATTATCAGATTTAAAACGATCTCGAGTCCAGCTAAAGAGGTTTCTCTTCAATAGCCATGAGCTCTTCTGATACTATTGTTACGAGTATTTAGTCTATAAGTAGGGATCGCTTGTGAGTGAAAAAATACTAGTAGTGGAAGATAGCCGAGCATTTCGCAACTACCTGTACCAACAGCTGAAAAATAGCGGTTATGAGGTAGCAGTTGCTGAATCGATTGCAGAAGCAAAAAACATCTTGGAACAAGAAACGGATTTCTTGTGTGCAGTCCTCGACTACTGTTTACCTGACGGCCAAGACGGCGAGATCATTGATCTCGTCTTAGGCTATCAACAGAAAATCATTGTCCTGACCGGGATGTTCGACAATCAACTGCGAGAGCAAGTCCTAGCCAAAGGCGTTATCGATTACATACTTAAAGACAGTATGTCATCAGTAAGCTACCTACTTCCCCTGGTTCAAAGAATTTCGAATAATCGCCATCACAAAGCATTGGTTGTCGATGATTCAGCGGTCGTTCGCCGTTACATAGCTCAACTTCTAGAACACCAATATATCCAAACTATCCAAGCCGAAGATGGCGAAAAAGCATTAGAGCTCCTTCATAACGATCCCGATATTACGTTCGTTGTTACAGACCATGATATGCCGAAGAAAGACGGTATAGCGATGATCCGTGAGATACGACGCGATCACGACAGAAACCAGTTGGCTATTCTAGGGTTATCAGGCAGCGATGATCGCACCATGACAGCTCGATTCCTTAAAGCGGGGGCTAACGACTTCCTTTACAAGCCTTTTAACCAAGAAGAATTTTTTTGCCGTATCCATCAACTGCTTGATATGAAAGAAGCGGCCAACGAGCTATTTCGACATGCCAACGAGGATGCTCTTACTGGCTTATGGAACCGTCGTTACCTGTTCAATCAAATATGTAAAGGTTGTGATCAGCGCAGTATAGCCATGATGGATATCGACTTCTTCAAGAAAGTGAACGACACCTACGGTCACGATGGTGGTGATGCAGTCCTCGTGGAAGTCGGCAAGATCATCAAAGACCATTTTAAAGATGATGTTGCTGTACGCTTCGGTGGCGAAGAATTTTGTATTCAGTCGTGTGGTTCGTTTGAGAGCTTTGTTGACAACTTAGAGTCCATGAGAGAAGCCATTGAAAGCCATGTTGTTGAGCATGACTCTCAAAGAATCAAGGTCAGTATCAGTATCGGCGTAACCGATTTAGACGCGAAGCTAGATGAGCAGATCAAAGCCGCTGATGAGCTTCTTTATACGGCAAAAGAGCAAGGTAGAAACCAACTAGTGTTTGCGCGTAACAGCATGCAAATCGAACAATAGTCATTCGCCTCTGTTTCCATTTTTGGTATACCAAGATTAATTGCTAGACCTCAAAACTAAAAAAGCTCAAGACGATAATCTTGAGCTTTTCAATTTGAGGGCATAGATAACTCTATCCCCTATGACTGTCACCAATTAAGCGATACGGTCTTTACTCCAAGCCGCTTCTTTTTGTTGACGCTCAGCCAGCTTCTCTTCACGGTAAGCTTCACGTGCTTCACGCTTCTTACGCGCGTCACAAGGTTCAGGGCAGTTACATACTTTATCAATACCAACAGCACCCAAACCGCCACAGCTACCTTTCACAACTTTCTTTTGGATAATGTAGCCAATTGACATCGCTGCGATTACTGCAAGAAAAACACCAAATGTAATCAGAAATGTATTCATAATTATCTCGCTTACCTTATTTACCTAAGTATGGCTTAAATGCTTCAGAAGCAATTTCTTTAAAGCCATCTGCTGTTTTTACCACCATGAACACTGGGATGTTATGTTGGTTTGCGACTTCCATTCCTTTTTCCTCACCTAAGACCATAAGGCCCGTAGATAAGCCGTCTGCAGTCATTGAAGACGGGTTTAAAACAGTCACAGAAACCACTTTATGGTGAAGAGGCTTTCCTGTTTCAGGGTTGATGATGTGTGAGTAACGAACACCATCACGTTCAAAATAGTTACGGTAATCACCAGAGGTTGCGATAGCCATATCACCCGGCTCGATGATCTCTTGGATATTACGCTCATCAACGCTTGGTTTCTCAATCGCGATACGCCAGCCCACGTTCTCACGGTTTAAACCTTTCAGACGAATTTCGCCACCGACTTCGACCATGTAGTTGTGAATACCGATAGAATCAAGGTAGTCAGCGACGACGTCAACACCCCAACCTTTTGCAATCGTGGATAGATCGACATACAGGTTAGGTAGGTCTTTCTTCAACATGTTGCCTTCAACACTAAGATGATGGATACCAATCTTAGCCTTGCGAGCCGCCAGCTCTTCATCTGATGGCACAACTTCAGGACGAGCTTCAGGACCAAAACCCCATAAGTTAACTAACGGACCAACCGTTACATCCAGAGCTCCTTCAGTAAGACCATTCAAACGAATCGCTTCTTTCACAACCGTCGCTGTTTGCTCAGATACTTCGAACGCATCCGCACCTTTATGCTGGTTGAAACGGCTTAATTCGGAATCTTCACGGTAAGTCGACATCTGGTCGTTTACTTCTTCAAGTAGACGATCGATCTCTGTATGAACTTCATTAGACTCAGGAAATTCATCACCATTGATGTATTTAATATTGTAACTCGTGCCCATCGTTGGGCCACTCAAATGCACTTGCTCTCTTGACTGCTCACAGCCCGCAAGAAAAATCAAAGAAGTTAATGCAACAAGCCAAATTCTCACTTGCTTACTCCTGTCTAATGTTGAGGATTCATATAAGGAAAAATAAGAGTAAAAAATAGGTATTTTGAATGCCTTACTCTTTCTTATATAAGCCAGTATGTTGTCAAAAGCTGTCTTAGAAAAACAAATGGCTGACTCGTAGGAGTCAGCCATAATATCAATCACTTAAGTGGATTAACCACCGAAGTCATCTAGTAGGATGTTTTCATCTTCTACACCAAGATCTTTCAGCATGCCGATAACAGCAGCGTTCATCATCGGTGGACCACACATGTAGTACTCACAATCTTCAGGAGCTTCGTGATCCTTCAGGTAGTTTTCGTACAGTACGTTGTGGATGAAACCAGTGTAACCGTCCCAGTTGTCCTCTGGTTGAGGATCAGACAGTGCACAGTGCCACACGAAGTTTTCGTTTGCAGCCGCTAGGCCATCGAAATCTTCAATGTAGAACATCTCACGCTTAGAACGCGCGCCATACCAGTAAGACATCTTACGAGTAGACTTAAGACGCTTAAGTTGGTCGAAGATATGAGAACGCATAGGCGCCATACCTGCACCACCACCGATGAATACCATTTCATTGTCTGTGTCTTTAGCAAAGAACTCACCAAATGGACCAGAAATAGTACATTTGTCGCCTTCTTTAAGAGACCAGATGTATGAAGACATAACACCAGGAGCTACGTCAGGGTTGTTTGGCGGCGGAGTTGCGATACGCACGTTAAGCTTGATGATGCCTTTCTCTTCTGGGTATGAAGCCATAGAGTAAGCACGGATCGAATGCTCTTTAACGATAGACTCATAACGGAACAAGTTGAACTTATCCCAGTCACCACGGTATTCCTCAGGAATATCGTAATCTGCGTATTTCACGTGATGTGGTTCAGCTTCAATCTGAATGTAACCACCCGCGCGGAACGGAACTTCTTCACCTTCAGGGATCGCTAGAGCAAGTTCTTTGATGAAAGTAGCTTCGTTGTTATTCGAGATAACAGTACATTCCCACTTTTTAACACCAAAGATATCTTCGTCTAGTTCAATCTCCATGTCAGTTTTCATAGCAACTTGACATGCAAGACGTTCGCCTTCGCGAGCTTCGCCTTTTGTGATGTGATCAAGTTCAGTTGGTAGGATGTCGCCACCGCCAGACTTAACTTTTACACGACACTGACCACAAGAGCCACCGCCACCACAAGCAGAAGATACGAAGATACCAGCGCCAGCTAGGGCACCAAGTAGCTTGCTACCAGGTTGAGTAACGATCGCCTTTTCAGGGTCGCCGTTTACTGAAATAGTGATGTCACCTGATGGTACCAGCTTAGACTTAGCGAAAAGAATCACTAGTACTAGAGCCAATACAATAATGGTAAACATCGCTACGCCAAGAATAATGCTTTGCATTTGTTATTCCTTATTACTGGGTGCTTACCCTACAGTTGAACACCAGAGAAAGACATAAAGCCTAACGCCATCAGACCAACAGTAATGAACGTGATACCAAGGCCACGTAGACCTGGAGGTACGTCAGAGTACTTCATCTTCTCACGGATACCCGCAAGAGCAACGATAGCTAACATCCAACCCACACCAGAACCGAAGCCGTAAACAACAGATTCAGCAAAGTTGTAGTCACGAGTTACCATGAAAGATACACCACCAAAGATTGCACAGTTAACTGTGATCAGTGGAAGGAAGATACCTAGTGCGTTGTACAAAGGTGGGAAGAAACGGTCTAGAACCATCTCTAGGATTTGTACAAGTGCCGCGATAACACCGATGAATGCGATGAAGTTAAGGAAACTTAAATCGACACCTTCAACAAGCGCGTTTTCTTTTAGAATGTGTGTGTAAACAAGGTTGTTTACAGGAACAGCGATTGTAAGTACTACAACTACCGCAACACCAAGACCAAAAGAAGTTTTAACTTTCTTAGATACCGCTAGGAATGTACACATACCTAGGAAGAAAGAAAGCGCCATGTTTTCGATGAAAATCGATTTAACTAGCAGACTAATATAATGTTCCATGACTACCTTACCCCTTCGCTTCTACTTGTTCTGGTTTGAACACACGAATTGCCCAAATCAAGAAACCAATTAGGAAGAATGCAGAAGGTGCTAGAAGCATCAAGCCGTTTGGCTGATACCAACCACCGTTGCTCACTAGAGGTAGTACTTCCATACCAAATAGTTTGCCAGAGCCTAGAAGCTCACGGAAGAAACCAACAGTGATAAGAACGAAACCGTAACCAAGACCGTTACCAAGACCATCGATTAAAGACGGGATTGGCGCAGACTTCATTGCGAATGCTTCAGCACGACCCATTACAATACAGTTAGTAATGATTAGGCCAACGAATACAGATAGCTGCTTAGAGATATCGTATAGGTATGCTTTAAGCACTTGGTCTACCACGATTACTAGTGATGCGATAATTGCCATCTGAACGATGATACGCACACTGTTAGGAATGTGGTTACGGATCAAAGAAACGAAGAAGTTAGACAGAGCAGTAACGAACATTACCGCGATAGTCATAACAAATGCTGTTTCTAGCTTAGTGGTTACCGCAAGAGCAGAACACACACCAAGAACCTGTAGCGCGATTGGGTTGTTGTCCAACACCGGCGCTAAGATGCTCTTTTTAATTTCTTTTGCACTAGACATTAGTTCAGACCTCCGTCACGAACTTTTGCTAGGAACGGACCAAAGCCCATATCACCTAACCAGAAGTCAAATGTATGTTGAACACCAACGCTAGTCAGTGTTGCACCAGAAAGGCCATCTACACCGTGCTCAGAACCTTGAGGAGCGCCACCTTTAACAACCTGAATAGCAGGTTTGTGGTTTTCGTCGAATAATTTCTTACCAACGAATTGAGCGCGCCAAGATGGGTTCTCAACTTCACCACCAAGTCCAGGAGTTTCACCTTGCTCGTAGTAAGTGATACCAGAAACTGTGTTGCCATCAGTTTCTACCGCAACGAATGCGTACATCATTGACCATAGACCGTTACCGTGAACAGGGATGATAACTTTAGAAGTTTCAGCGCCATCTTTCACAAGGTATACAGTACCCGTGTTAGCACGACGAAGGATCTTAGCGATGTCATCTTCAGCTGAAAGCTTGATTGACTGAGCTGGATCTTTTGCCGCTTTACGTTGGTCGTATGCAGCAGCATCGCCGTCAACGAAATCGCCAGTAGCGAAATCAACTAGACGAGGTTCAATGTTCTCTGCGTACAGTTCAGGGATATTACCCGCAAGTTCAATGCCCGCAACTTCAAGGATCTTAGTTTGCTGATCCAGAACTGCGTTAGCTTGTTGCTTAGGTTTAAGAACAACTGCAGCTGTTGAAACGATGATTGAGCACACTAGGCTCAATGCGATAACAACAAACAGCGTCTTTTTAATGCTATCGTTATTACTTGCCATAGCGCGCTAGTCTCCGCTTAATGTTCTTCTCGATTACAACGTGGTCAAACAGAGGAGCAAATAGGTTTGCGAATAGAATCGCAAGCATCATGCCTTCTGGGTATGCAGGGTTAACTACACGAATCATTACACACATTGCGCCGATTAGGATGCCGTACCACCACTTACCTTTGTTGGTAAATGAAGCTGATACTGGGTCAGTCGCCATGAAGAACATACCGAATGCGAAGCCACCTAGAACTAGGTGCCAGTGCCAAGGCATGCTGAACATTGCGTTAGTATCAGAACCGATCACGTTAAACAGCGTAGACACAGCAATCATACCGATCATTACACCAGCAATGATTCGCCATGAAGCGATACGCATGTAAACGATCATCGCAGCACCGATCATAAGTGCTAGAGTCGATACTTCACCGATAGAACCTGGGATGTTACCAATGAATGCGTCCATCCAAGTGATTGCTTCACCAGATGTTACGTTCATTAGTGCGCTACCGCCGCCTTGAGCCCATTGGCTAAGAGCAGTTGCACCAGAGAAACCATCTGCAGCAGTCCAAACTACGTCACCTGAAATCTGTGCAGGGTATGCAAAGAATAGGAACGCACGGCCTGCAAGTGCAGGGTTCAGGAAGTTACGACCCGTACCACCGAAGATCTCTTTAGCGACTACAACACCGAAGGTAATACCTAGTGCTGCTTGCCATAGAGGAAGTGTTGGCGGAACGATAAGCGCGAATAAGATAGAAGTAACAAAGAAACCTTCGTTTACTTCGTGCTTACGCACCATACAGAACAGAACTTCCCAGAAACCACCAACGATGAATACCGTTGCGTAGATAGGTAGGAAGTAAGTCGCACCAAGTAGCATCTTGCTGCCAACACCTGCATCGGCTCCTAAGGAGGCTCCAAGCATTTCGGTTAGCCAGTAGTGCCAGTTACCACTGATAACAGATGCTAGTTCAGCACCTGCATACATATGGTTAAGTGCTGCGATAGCTTGGCCACCCGCGTTGTACATACCCCAGAACATTGCTGGGAATACCGCGAACCAAACCATGATCATGATACGTTTTAAATCAACGCTATCACGAACGTGCGAGCTTTTCTTTGTAATAAGACCTGGCGTGTAGAACACTGTCGCTGCTGCTTCGTAAAGCGCAAACCACTTCTCGTGTTTACCACCTGGCTCAAAATGATGCTCGATGTCTTCAAGAAACTTTTTAAGGCCCATGAAAATTACCCTTCCTTCTCAATCGTATCTAGGCATTCACGAAGTAGTTGACCGTACTCGTACTTACCTGGACATACAAAGGTACACAATGCTACATCTTCTTCGTCTAGCTCTAGCGCACCTAGTGCTTGAGCACTATCAATGTCGCCTGCACATAGATCACGAAGCAGCAATGTAGGTTCCATATCTAGAGGCATTACGCGCTCGTAGTTACCAATTGGAACCATTGAGCGGTCACTACCGTTTGTTGTCGTTGTCATGTTGAACAACTGACCTTTAAACAGGTGACCAAGGAATGAACGAGTAACAGAGAACTTGTTCTTACCAGGCATAGCCCAGCCGAATAGCTCTTTATCACGACCTTCACGTAGAACAGAAACTTGCTGATGGTAACGACCAAGGAAAGCATGTGGACCTGTTGCTTCAGTACCCGTAAGTACAGAACCAGAAATCACACGAACTTCGCCTGGCATTAACTCGCTGTCTGTCAACTCTTCAAGGCTAGCACCAATTTGAGTACGAACTAGACGTGGGTTGTTCACCACTGGACCAGCCAGAGAAACAACACGCTCAGAGTAAATCTCACCAGTAAGGAAAAGCTTACCGAATGCGATAACATCTTGGTAGTTAATGCTCCACGCTACATTTTGTGCATTTACCGGATATAGGTAATGCATATGCGTGCCTGCAAGACCTGCAGGGTGTGGGCCATCAAAAACATGTTCTTCAACGTTAGACTGAGCTGAACGAGGTAAGCTAGTACCTTTTTTACAAACGTACACTTTACCGTTAGTCAGAGTTGAAAGAAGATCTAAACCAGCAACGAAAGCATCAGACTGCTCGTTAATGATTAATTCTGGCTCAGCTGCTAGCGGATTAGTATCCATAGCAGTAACGAAAATAGCCTGAGTTTCAGAATCAACTGCTGGAACCTTGCTGAACGGACGAGTTCGCAAAGCGGTCCATGCGCCAGACTCAACTAACTGAGCTTTAACCGTTTCACGGTCAAGGCCTACTAGTTGGTTAGCTTCATAGCTATTGAACGTGATTTGCTCATTGCCTGCTACTTCAATCACTACTGATTGAAGAACACGCTTAGCACCACGGTTCACTTCAATAACTTTACCGCTTGCTGGAGAAGTAAATACAACACCTGGGTTCTTTTTATCTGCAAAAAGAACTTGGCCTTTCTTCACTTCATCACCAACGCGAGCATGCATCGTAGGACGCATACCAACGTACTCTTCGCCAAGCAAGGCGACTTTAGTGATGGACTTACCATCATTAATCACCTGGGATGGAGTTCCTGCGATAGGAAGATCCAAACCCTTCTTTATTGTAATCATACGCACTTGCACTACTTTATCGGGAAAAAGATTCTTTTAATTGCGTAAATTCGGGACGTTTTAAAATCGCCCTTAGACACGACATTACAGTGTCCGGTTTTGGTAAATTTGAGATACCAAAATCGCAACATTACATTAATAAATTCACCACAAAGATTATGTGAGATTTATCAGGTGCCGTATTCTAGCATTTTTTGACAACTTGATGCCATGACCAATAACTTGAATACGGCCTATATTTGGTGAGATTTGAAGCATATGGACTCTAAAATATGTATAAATTTGACGAGCCGCACAGATAAAATGGCTTTTGAATCGTGTTTTAAACAAGAGATTAATACTCTGTCACAAACTATTATTTTACGAGTTATGTTGAAACACTGTTAATAAAAACATTACTCATTGTAGGTATTTTTAGTCGTTCAAATTGCCATCAGTTTGAGTGATATAACAACGAAAAACACATAGGTTTGGCGACAAAAAAGGCGGCATCACCACCTTTTGTCAATATGCTCGCTGTGTTACTTGCCACCACCCATACACATAGGGCTGTCTGGCACGTTATCGAGCTGCTTCATCCATTCATCTTTTGTATAAGTGTGAATGGACAGTGCGTGAATATTATTCGCTAGCTCTTCTGAAAGAGCTTTATTTACCGCTCGATGACGAGCAATAAGACGCAATCCTTCAAACACATCACTGACAACAATCACTTTAAAATGACTCTCAGAACCGGCCGGAACATTGTGCATATAGCTCTCATTAACCACGTTTAAATGACTTGGTGAAAACTCATTGTGCAATTTTGTTTCGATAACTTCTTGGATCATTGTGATTCCTTAATAACGTATTGGCATTATCCGTGGGATGAGTATAAACCCTAAGCGGTCGACTGTCTGAGTATTTGATAGCGAATGGCGTAGGTTTGGTTGAGTTTTTTCTATCTTGTTCAGCCTGCATTTGAGACAATATCTTTGTTATTTCTTACATAAGTATCTCAAGCAATGAAAACCGAACTTACCCTTCACGATAGAACTTTAACCTTACATCGTTTCCCGAAACGTTCAAATGAAACCCTTCAAGCTTGGGATGCGGGCGACGAATACCTGATCAGTCATGTTGAAGAGATGAACCTCGAACCTGGCAAACACATCCTGATCATGAACGACAGCTTCGGTGCCCTATCCGCTTGGTTCTCGAAAGATCATGATGTCACTATGATGAGCGACTCATTTATCTCTCACCGTGGTGCCCTGAAAAACTTGCAGCGCAATCAAAGTAACCGAGTGAACTTCTTGAACACGATGGATGATATCCCACACGGTATCGATCTTGTGATCATGCAGCTGCCAAAAACAAATCGTCACCTAATCTGGCAATTGAGTCAGCTACGCCAAGCATTGCCTGAAGGCTGCCAAGTGATCGGCGTCAACAAGGTAAAAGAGATTCACACCTCTACGCTTAACCTGTTCGAAAAATACCTAGGCGAAACCAAAACATCACTAGCGAAGAAAAAACACCGCTTAGTCTTCTCATCTCCAAACTGCCAGCCAATTCAAACGGTAGAGCCTTTTGTTGAATGGGATGTAGACGGTGAAGATATCCGCCTGAAAAATTTACCAAATGTTTACTCAGGGGAAGCACTCGATCAAGGCGCTCGCTATATGCTAGAGCACATCCCACAAGATCCTGAGCTGCGTCATATCATCGATCTTGGTTGTGGCAACGGTGTATTGAGTGTAAAAGCAGGGCAATTGAACCCACAAGCCCGTATCACCTGTGTGGATGAAAGCTTTATGGCGGTGGAATCGGCGCGCCAAAACGTCAAAGATAACCTTGGTGAAGAAGGCAACTTCCAGTTCATCGCCAACAACTGTTTAGATGGCTTCAAGAAAAACAGCACCTACTTAGTGATGTGTAATCCTCCATTCCATCAGCAACAAGCGATTACGGATCACATTGCGTGGCAAATGTTCTGTGATGCAAAGCATGTTCTAAGCAATGGAGGCAAATTAATTGTTATTGGCAACCGACACCTCGGATACGATGTCAAACTAGCAAGACTATTTGGTGAAGCTAACGTTGAAACGCTTGAACTAAACCAAAAATTTGAGATATTACAAGCAACAAGAGAACCTGCGAATTTTAATAAATAAGCAGAAACGACTTCACAAGAATTTAAGATACCGAGCTTCTGGTGTGAATTTAGAAAGGATAAAGGAATGAAAAAACTGATTTTGGCTGCTTCTATTATGGCTTTGACAGCATGTTCAGCCCCTCAGCAAGAACAGATCAATGTAATGCCAGAAGCTTCACTAAGCTCAAGCAACCTTGTACAAGGCAAAACATACACACTAACCAGTAAAGATGTTCGTGCCGCTCAATATGTTGCATTGGTTGATAGTGGCCGTTCAAACATTCAGCCAATTCACGCTAAGCAAAACATGCGTATTTCTCTAGAAAATGCTGTTGCACAGCAGTTAGAGTCTCAAGGTTTTCGTGCGAGCGTAAACAGTGAAAACTCGATTGTTTTGGAGATTCAAGAAGCACTCGTTACCGTAGAGCACACCATTATGGAAAACAAAATGGACGGTAAAGTAACGCTTGAAGTTACCGCTGAAACGCCTGAAGGCAAACTAGTTAAAACATTCAACGGCACTGCAACACGCACTGGTGCATTGAGTGCATCTAACGACGACATCTCTATGGTTCTTAATGACGTGATCAACTTGGTTCTTACTGAGATCGCTAACGACCAAGAGCTACAAACTTACATGAAGGAACGTTTCTAATGGGTCGTATTTTATCTTCTATCGCATTAATGCTAGTGAGCGTAAGCGTTTGGGCTGGTCCTAAAGTAAACGTGGAAACAACATTAGGCGACTTCACAATTGAGCTAAACCAAGAACAAGCACCGGTTAGCGCGGAGAACTTCCTAAAATACGTTGCAGACGGCAGCTACGAAGGCACTATCTTCCACCGTGTTATCCCTGGTTTCATGGCACAAGGTGGCGGCTTCGATCAAGACATGAATCAACAAGCGACTTATGCTCCTATCAAGAATGAAGGCAGCAACGGCCTGAAGAACGATACAGCAACAATCGCTATGGCTCGTACTAATGCGCCAGATTCTGCAACTCGTCAGTTCTTCATTAACTTCTCTGATAATGATTTCTTGAACGCAAAAGGTGGTAACCCAGGCTACGCTGTATTTGGCAAAGTAACTGAAGGTTTTGATGTTGTTCAAAAGATGGCAACGATTCCAACCAAGCGAATGGGCCGCATGTCAGACATCCCAGTCGACCCAATCGTCATCACTAAAGTGACCCTTCTTAAGTAATCCAATCTAACGCCCTTATTTCTTAAGGGCGTTTTTCTATACAAGGACGCCCTATGTCATCAGGCACTCCCTCTCTTTCTTGGATGCAGACTTTTCGCAGCTACCTAGATAAACGTCTACTTTGGGTGTTTATGCTCGGCTGTTCGAGTGGCTTCCCATGGGTTCTTATTGGATCCAACATGTCTGGCTGGCTAAAAGATGCAGGTTTAACGCGTGCTGCCATTGGCTACTTTGGTAGTGTGTTTGCCGTGTATGCGATTAACTTTTTATGGGCACCATTGGTAGACCGAGTAAAACTGCCGGTGCTTCACGCAATACTCGGCCAGCGACGCAGTTGGATCTTTTTCTGCCAATCCATTGTTTTAATCGGTACCTTATTCATCGCAGGCGTCAATCCCGCAGAGAACTTGGCGTTTACTTCAATGTTGGCGCTCGCTATTGCCATTGCCTCAGCCACGCAAGACATCGCGATTGATGCATTTCGTATTGATACCTTCCCAAAATCCGAAGCATCAAAACTGCCGCAAGCTTCTGCAATGGCCGTAATTGGTTGGTGGACGGGGTATTCTCTACCAGGCTACCTTGCCTTTATTAACGCAGACTCAATCGGTTGGAATGGCGTGTATTACGGAATGGCAGGCGTCGTTGTCGTACTAATGCTGTTTACTCTTTTTGTCGGAGAGCCAAATACACAACGCGAAGCCCTGCAAGAACAGGCTCAGCAACGCCACAATAAGGTTGTCGGTTCGAAAGTCGTGGCTTGGTTCAGTGTTACCGTGTTAGAACCGTTTTATGACTTCTTCAAACGAAACGGAGTTCAAGTTGCCATCACCCTACTGCTGTTCGTATTCCTATTTAAGATAGGTGAAGCCTTCCTAGGTCGCATGTCGATCACCTTCTATAAAGAGATAGGTTTCAGTAACGAACAGATCGGCCACTATTCGAAGTTAATTGGTTGGGGCGCAACCATATTCTTCACTTTGGTAGGCAGCGTCTTCAATGTAAAATTCGGCATTGTACGCGGACTGATGATTGGCGGTGTTGCCATGGCAGCCAGTAATCTAATGTTTGCATGGATCGCTCAAGCAGGCCCAAGTGAAACACTGTTCTTGGCAACGATTATTGTCGATAACTTCACAACCGCCTTTTCGACAGTGGCATTCGTTTCCTTCTTAACGCTACTAACTGGGCAAGCTTTCTCGGCAACGCAATATGCCTTACTCGCATCCTTAGGTAACTTCGGTCGCACCACACTGGCTTCCTTCAGCGGTGAGTTGGTTGATTACCTCAATGACTGGTCAACCTTCTTTATACTTACTGCTCTCATGGTGATACCAAGTTTGATCATGCTCTATTCGTTGCGCCACTTTTTCACAGATTTACTAGAAAAAGCTAAAACCAACCACGAATAAGAGAAAAAGAAGACCGAATAGAAAGAGGGTAGCTTCACGCTACCCTCTTTACTTTGTCACTAATGATTTGGTAAGCGCTAGTCTGTTGTATCACTCACAATAAGGTTGAAGCCTATGCCAGCCGAATCGTCGATCGCAACAACTTGGTATACCACGCCATCAGCTAACATCGCCTGTGCTGAATTAACCGCTATTGTTGATGGGTCACCTGCAACGGTAATCGTTACGTAATAGGTTCCCGCTGCGACATAAATACCATTCACATAATCTTTAAATTTCACATCACTCAGCGCTGGAGTGCTGCCAGCAATACCCGTGTTCTCGGTCAAGTAAATATCTACCGAAGCTGCAATTGGGTTTGCCGCAGCATGGGTAATATTCAATACTGCGCTGGTCGCAACCGGGCGACGGTTTTCAGGAACTACCAAAGCTTCCAAATTCAATGGACTCACTGTGCCCACCGCGTAGATGCTGTAATCCATACCCGCAAATACAGCGACACCATCCGCATCAATCAGTGCATTAGTTGTAGTACCATCTGCAAAGATATCAATATCGTAGCTTCCGACAGCCAAATCGATAAAACCTCGGATTTCCTTGAACATCAAATCAGCTAAAGGCGCAAAAGCCGAACCATTTACAAATGGGTCTACGTCTGGAGCACCATCAACTAAATGTCCTACTCTGACTTCTGCCGTTTCTGCCATGTCGTAGATTAAAGATGAGCCCGAACCATCCATTACCATCAATTTAACAAGTGAAGCACTATTAGAATCTGCTCTTGGTACGGCTGCAATGGTCAGCTCGCTACCAGCAGGGAGAGTGATCTCTCCTGAATCAAACGCGATAGCACTACCGCTTACTGTTTCAAGTCTCACACGATATTGACCCGCAGGAATATTGAGCACATCGGTAAAATCTTTATAAGCCAACGTCCCCAACGGTGCACCCAATGGATCACTAGGACCTGTGACATACAAGTTTACATCGCCGACACCTGTTGCCGCATGGACTACTTGCACATCTAAACTTGAACTGGTTGCCGTGCCCGCAGCAGGACGAGTAACAACTAAAGCTTCTACAGGGTTATTGGAACCATCTGCATCGCCCACCACCATCACCGTGTAATCTAGGTCTTGGCTCAGGTTAAATTGGCTTTGAGGTATAACGGTTGCGACAGCCTCTCCGGGAAGTTGAACATCAACTTGCACTGAAGTCTGCCCTTCTGGCACTGAAGCGTACCCAGACGCTCGAGCATAATCGACACCAGTCCATCGAGCCTGACTGTTGACGATAACATTAGCTAAAGGAGCATCGGGTGATGCATGAACAGCTTGAAGTTGTGTAGTAGGTTCATCGTCATCATCACACCCAACAATGAAAAGGGCTGATATCGCTACAGCGAGTATAGGTGAATATTTCATCGGTCTTCTCTCCAAAAAAGTTAGACCAGTTCGTCACACAAATGATTAGTCCAATAACTAATCTTTAAAAAGTATTTCAAAATCTAGTGCAGTGAACTGTCTTTAATTCTCCGTGATTCAAAAAGTAGCTAGGTTCAAATCCCTAGGCAGTCATCACATGAGTTGTCCATCAATTGATTCCAACTCCACTACGCAGTTGGTCAAAAATAGATCAAAGACAAGATTGAAAGGAGGTTTGAATGAGTCATTTTTAAAGAGAAAACGCTTAGAAATGAATACTGTTGATTTTGATATGCATGTCACTCTAATTAGTAGAATCGTTTGCTTAGCACAGTATTTCACCTATTTATCCACAAAATAATCGAGTTTCACAAAATCAATAGAATTAGATGTGCATCAATATGCATTGCCACATTAAAGTTCCATCATTTAGATCATTAGTGTGATCAGCTTCACCTTAATAATTGTAATTTTCACTCCGTCTCACTTTTATTTGAGAACAAAATCGCTATTATGCTCGGCATTCGGACATCATAAACACGCACGGATTAGCGGGTTACTTATTTTAAACATAGAGAGTTCCATTATGCGTAAATCACTTTTAACTCTTGGCCTACTTGCAGCAGCATCTGCTCCAGTAATGGCAGCTGACTATACTGACGGCGATACTCACAAGAACGATTACAAATGGATGCAGTTCAACCTAATGGGCGCATTCGACGAGCTACCAGGTGAATCTTCACACGACTACATTGAAATGGAGTTTGGTGGCCGTTCAGGAATTTGGGAATTATATGGTTACGTTGATTTCTTTAATGTTCTAAATAATGACAGCAGTGACAAAGCTGGTTCTGACCGTATCTTTGCAAAATTTGCACCTCGTATGTCTCTAGATGGCCTTACAGGTAAAGACCTGTCTTTTGGCCCAGTAAAAGAGCTATACATCGCGAACCAAACTGTAATCAATGGCGGCGCTGAGTACTCTTTCGAGACTACTGAATTAGACCAAGACGGTAATCCTGTAGTTAAGTCCAATGAGCCTCTATACCAAACATTCATTGGTCTTGGTTCTGATGTAGAAGTGCCATGGTTAGGTAAAGTTGGTCTAAACCTATACGGTATGTACGATCTAAACGCTAAAGACTGGAATGGTTACCAAATTTCAGCTAACTGGTTCAAACCATTCTACTTCTTCGAAAATGGTTCATTTGTATCTTACCAAGGTTACATTGATTACCAATTTGGTGTTAACGATGATTTCGCTGCATTGAACTCTTCTCATGGTGGTCAAATGTACAACGGTCTTTACTGGCATAGCGATCGTTTTGCTCTAGGTTACGGTCTAAAAGCTTACAACGACGTATACGGCCTTAAAGATGGCGGTTTAGCTGGCAAAACTTCTGGCTTTGCTCATTACGTAGCAGCTACTTACAAGTTCTAATTGAACTTCTAAGAAAGTTTCCTAAATGGCACCCTCGGGTGCCATTTTTTATTGCTTTCATTTAATGCCTCGCTATCCTTGCAGCATCACTTTCTTATCTCGGTATTGCTGTGAACATCACTATTGTTGGGCCAGGGGCCATCGGCTCTTTATGGGCAATAAAACTGCTTCAAGCTGGTCATAATGTCTCTTTGTGGAGCCGTTCTTCCGACCACTCCATTGAGCTATCACTTGATGGACAACCCTCTCTCCCTATCAGTAACAACAATATCGAACGATTAGCCGCGAGTGATCTGGTTATCTTCACAGTCAAGGCTTGGCAAGTAGAAGAAGCCACCACTCCGTTACTTCAATATCTCGACTCTGACACCATTCTCATGTTCATGCATAACGGAATGGGCGCGGTCGACAACATTGCCACTCAAATTAATGCTCACCCGATAGTATTGGCAACCACGACCCAAGCAGCATTCAAACCTGATCGTAATAGTGTATCTCATACAGGAATAGGACAAACCCAGTTGGGTGCTTTTAACCAAACGGGTCAACAGTGCACGTTTTTGGTTGATGTATTGGATGATGCTCTCCCCACTGTGAGTTGGAACCCACAAATAGAAACCGCGCTTTGGGCTAAACTCGCCATCAATTGTGCTATCAATCCACTTACTGGGTTGGAACAAATCAAGAATGGTGAACTTGCAGACCAAAGGTTTGAGGGTATTTTAAGTTCTATCGTTGAAGAGCTCACACAAGTTATGCAGGCCGAAGAGATCGCTTGTTCATTCGACGGATTAGAAGCAAGTGTCAAGCAGGTCATCCAAGCCACGGCGCAGAACAACTCATCCATGAAGCAGGATATGTTTTACCAACGCAAGACAGAGATCGACTTCATCACTGGACACCTAATAAAAACAGCGCTTAAACATCAGATAGAAGTTCCTGTTAACCAAAAGCTGTTCAATCAGGTCAAAGAGCAAGAAAATAGCTGGAATCATCAAGATTAGTCAGCAACGGTCAACAAGTCGCGATAAAATAACAATACCGCTAAGCATAACGCTGGCACCAATTTCCAAGATTTAGGTAAGAATAGATGCTTGATATCAATCACATCCGAGAGCAGTTTCCTGCGCTATCACAAACCATCAATCAACAACCATTGATTTACTTAGACAGCGCGGCAACGACACAAAAACCTCAGGTAGTTATTGATGCCATTAGCCAATATTACTCCAAACAAAATGCCAATGTTCACCGTGGTAGCCATAGCTTAACAGCGAACGCGACCAGTCAGTTTGAAGCTGCCAGAGATAAGGTCGCTCAGTTTATCGGTGCAAGCTCTTCAAAAGAGATCATCTGGACTCGCGGTGCAACCGAAGCGCTCAATTTAATTGCTCAAACTTACGCAAGAAGTATTCTTCAGCCTGGCGATGAGATCTTAGTGAGTGAAATGGAGCATCACGCTAACATAGTTCCTTGGCAAATTGTGGCAGAACAAACCGGGGCTAAAGTCGTTAAAGTACCGATGACACCGGATTGCGAATTTGACCTAGTCGCGTTTGATACGCTTTTAAATGAACGAACCAAGATTGTTGCATTAGCTCAGGTAACCAACGTAACGGGTTCTCGTCAGCCAATTGAAGCTGTCATAGAAAAAGCACACAAGATGAATGCGATTGTTGTGGTCGATGGCGCGCAAGGCATCGTCCATGAGCCTATTGATGTTGCAGCTTTAGGTGCGGATTTCTACGTATTCTCTGGACACAAGCTCTATGCCCCTGCGGGCATCGGTGTGCTTTACGGCAAGCTTGAATTGTTAGAAGCGATGCCACCTTGGCATGGTGGTGGCAAAATGGTCGAGCGCGTCTCTTTCTCTGGCACTACTTTTTCAGAACTGCCTGGCAAATTCGAAGCGGGCACGCCAAATGTGGCAGGAGCCATAGCACTAAGCACCGCAATAGAATGGTTAAGTGGTTTTGTACAACAAGATGTCGAAAATCATATCCACCAACTACAACACGAGACTTATCTTGCTCTCAGTAAACAGGATGACATTCAGATTTTAGGGTATCAACCTAACGCAAGTGTGATTACTTTTGTGATGGATGGTGTTCACCATCAAGATATAGCGACTCTACTGGATCAGCAAGGTATCGCAGTACGTGCAGGACATCATTGTGCTCACCCATTAATGGATGCACTTAATGTGAAAGGAACGGTTCGAATTTCATTTGGTATTTACAACAACATGGATGATGTTGAAAAGCTCGTAGCTGCGATAGAAAAAGCCGTTGATATGCTTTAGGGAGTAGCGAAATTACTTAGGGTTGGCGTTTAACGTCAACCCTTTTTGCTTCTGTGTATCAAGGAGATATTAAGCACTTAGCTCTTGGATTTGAGCAACAATCGCTTTTAATCCATTACCGCGAGATGGGCTAAGGTGGGTAATTAGACCGATTTGTTCAAAGTAACCATCAATATCGAACGCTTGAACCTGCTCTGATGTTTTTCCATCATACGCAGCCATCACTAATGCAATCAGACCGCGCACAATACGAGCATCAGAATCAGCACAAAAGTGCCAAACACCGTCGATATTTTGAGAAACCAACCACACTTGGCTTTCACAGCCAGAGACAATCACCTGCTCACTTTTCAGTTCATCAGGCATCGTTGGCAGTTTCTTACCCCATTGAATCACTTGGCGATAACGGTCTTCCCAGCCGCTGAATGTCTGCATCTTCGCGACGATATCATCACTGGTAATTTCAGTGCCGAATGGAGAGCTTGGGAATGTGGTCATTTTAATATCCAGTCGATTGTTAATTGAGTAAAAGACGTTACTTAGCGTGCTTTTGAATCAGCTTTTCAACGATACGCGAAACAGCTACAAAACCAAACGTCGCCGTTACAACTGTTGCCGCACCAAAACCCGTCGAACAATCCATACGTTTTGGACCTTCTGCTGTCGCTTTCGCAGCACAGACACTGCCGTCAGCTTGAGGGTATTTCAGCTGTTCAGTTGAGAACACACAATCGATACCAAACTTACGTGCTGGATTCTTAGGGAAATTATGATGACGACGAAGGGTATCTTTTAGCTTCTTCGCGAGCGGATCTTGAATCGTCTTCGTCAGATCAGCCACTTTGATTTGAGTCGGATCGATTTGACCACCCGCACCACCAGTGGTGATCACCTTAATTTTGTTGCTACGACAATATGCCAACAGTGAAGCCTTAGCTTTCATGCTGTCAATCGCATCTAATACAAAGTCGAACTCTTTCGACAGGTATTCAGCCTGATTGTCTGGGCCGATGAAGTCGTCAATCAGGTTAACTTTACACTCAGGGTTAATCAGCTTAACGCGCTCTGCCATCACTTCAATTTTGCTTTTACCAACGGTACCCGACATTGCGTGGATCTGACGGTTGATGTTGGTCACACACACATCATCCATATCGATCAAAGTCAGCTCACCTAAACCAGTACGAGCAAGCGCTTCAACAGCCCATGAACCTACACCGCCAATACCGATCACGCACACGTGTGCAGCTCTAAGTATGTCGACTTCACTATTGCCATATAGGCGACGAGTGCCACCAAATCGTTGGTCATAGTTTTCTGAAGCTGGAGTGGTCAATTCACGCATTGTTGCCGCCAATTTATTTCTGAGAAAAAGAAAAGAGTGCGTTTTATACGCACTCTTGAATAAAAAGTCTAGGGGATTAGCGATTCGCTTTCAATGCCCTATTTTATTGTAGCTTACTCAACCTTTTCAGGAGGCAAAGCCCAAGGCGCTTCAGTTGCGCTGCCATCTAAACCGAGCTTCCACACACGACCAAAATGCTTGTAATGGCCCGCTTCTGTACCCGCTCGAGGGCCCATGCCGTGGTAAAGGTCCAAATGGTTTTGCTTAACCGCGCCGCCCGTATCCAAAACCAATAGCAGTCTTAGTTGATGAGCGCCGCTCCAAGTACCATCAGCATTCAGTAGTGGAACCTCAGCAAGAATCGGCGTCCCCATAGGCAAGATAGAGCGATCGCCCGCAACCGCCGCCATAGGTAATAGAGGAATGCCCGCGCTACCCATCACAGATAGGTCGTCTCTCGCTTCAAAAAACACGAAAGATGGGTTTTGCTCAAGCAGCTCTTTGACCACTTCAGGAGCGTTTGCCAATACCCACTCTTTGATTGCTTTTAGCGACATTTTTTCGCGTGGAACTAAGCCTCGTTCAATCAGAACACGGCCAATGCTCACATAAGCTTTATTGTTCTTACCCGCGTAGGCGAAATACTGCAGCGTGTCATCATCACCGAAGTGTACAAATCCACTGCCCTGTACTTCCATCATAAATGGGTCGATACGGTTTGCTGAGTAACCTAACTCAAGGCCCTGACCTTCTAGTGCGCCGTTGTAAATCTCTTGGCGTGTTGGACACTCTTTACCACACTCAGGAAGCCCGTAAACAGGGTAACGATATTCTTCATTCGCTTCGTGGCGCAGCTCCATCACAGGAGAAAAGTAGCCCGTGAACAAAACATTGCCCTGCTTATCTCCACCACCAAGCTGAGCCGTTTGAACACCAAAGTTTGCGAGTTCACTTGGATCACCACTTAGCATCGCCCACTCATTAAGTTGCTTGTATAGCGGCTCGTAGATTTTCGCCATCGATGGTGATCGAGACACAACCATCTCAGCTTGCTCAGCAAATGCCGTGTAATCTCTTGGTTTATTAGACTCCACTACATCGACCTTATTTAAGGTGCGAGGAAATTCATCATCAAGGTGTTGTTGAGCGAGATCGGTGGGTTGGGCACAGCCAAATAAAACAGAGGCTGCGACAAGGGGAAGCCATTTTTTAATCACAAGAGTCATCCTAAAAATTCTATGCATCGAGGATGACAAAAACAGTCAGATAACACAATCTTAGATTGTAAGAGTTTACAAGAAGATAACCTATCGGACGGAGTTATCGATATGGCCCTTAAGGCGGAAGATGGGATTGTAGTGACTGTCAGAATCGAGCACCATTTCTGTATTGTCAGAATTGGTCATGCGGAAGCGATAGGTTTTATCACCCGCCTTGTATTCAAAGTAGTTTCCATCAAAGTCAAAGCTCGTCGAAACAACAGACCCACGAACTGACACACCATTAGCATTCAGAACAAACTCATCGGTCGCATAATGTGCAACATCTTGCTCTATCCAAGTGCCGTATATCAGATTGTCGGGCGTCGCCGCATTTTGCACTCGGGAAAGCACATCGCCGAACAAAGAAACCACCGCAAACGAACCCACTAAGGCTAGAACCATTAAACAACGTTCAATGATCTTACGCTTCAACTTAGATTGATTGCGCTGATCAGCTTCGCTGTAGAGACCTTTGGTTATCTCATCGATTTTGTTCTTTGTTGCTGGAGCTTGTTGCATTCGGTGACTACTCATAAGGATGCTATGCGCATTCTACACTGAGACAGTTTATATATTGAAGCCTAGATAAGAATAGTTTGCGCTTTATTCCAAAAAGGTGTTGTTTACATTTGAATTTAAATGCTAAATTATCGAATAAATAAACAAAATGGACTTGTTCTGTGAAATTAAGAAGTACAGCGCTAGTAAAAGGTTTCAGACAATCAACCCCTTACGTAAATGCTCACCGTGGCAAAACCATGGTCATTATGCTGGGAGGCGAAGCCGTTGCCGACAGGAACTTTGGTAACATTATTAGTGATATAGCCTTGCTCCACAGCCTTGGAGTAAAGATTGTTCTCGTTCACGGGGCAAGACCGCAGATCAACCAATTGCTCGCCAAGCAAGATTGCCATACGCCTTATCACAAGAATATTAGGGTCACTGATGAATATTCTTTGGGCGTCGCTATGCAGGCTGCTGGACAGCTTCAACTTGCCATCACCGCACGTCTTTCAATGAGCTTAAACAACACGCCGATGGCGGGTACTCAACTCAATGTTATGAGTGGTAACTTCATTACGGCTCAACCGCTTGGCGTGGATGACGGTACGGATTATTGCCACAGCGGGCGTATTCGTCGAATCGATATCGAAGGGATCAATCGCACGCTTGACCAAGGTTCAATTGTACTGCTTGGCCCTATTGCCAGCTCCGTGACAGGCGAAAGCTTTAACCTACTTTCTGAAGAGGTCGCTACCCAAGTTGCTATTCGTCTAAAGGCCGACAAGCTGATTGGCTTCTGCTCCGAACAAGGGGTAACAGATGAACGCGGTAACGTGCTCGCCGAACTCTTCCCTAAAGATGCCAAGCAAATTCTAGAACGATTAACGGAATCTCAAAATCCTGCCGAAGACATGAGCACAGGAACACTGCGCTTCTTGAAAGGAGCGATCTCCGCTTGTCGAGCTGGTGTGCCTCGTTGTCATCTAATCAGCTACAAGGTAGATGGCGCATTAATCCAAGAGTTGTTCTCTTTTGACGGTATTGGAACCCAAGTGGTCATGGCTAGTGCCGAGCAAGTAAGACAAGCTCAGATTGACGATATTGGTGGCATATTTGACCTTATTCGTCCTTTGGAAGAACAAGGCATTCTCGTTCGTCGCTCAAGAGAACAATTGGAACAAGAGATTCACCGCTTTACGATTATCGAAAAAGACGGGCTGATTATCGGTTGCGCAGCGCTTTACGCATACCCGGAAGATCATATGGCGGAGATGGCGTGCGTGGCGATTCACCCTGACTATCGCGATGGAAACCGTGGGCAATTGTTGCTGGATTACATGCGTCACCAATCAAAATCTCGTGATATCGACCAGATTTTTGTCCTTACTACGCACAGCCTTCACTGGTTCCGTGAACAGGGTTTTTACGAGATAGCGGTTGATGAATTACCGATGGAAAAACAAGGGTTATATAACTATCAGAGAAACTCAAAGATCTTGGCGCTCAACGTATAAATAAAATTTTGGAGCACAATCTCACTTCGACAGAAAAATAATTGCAAATGTAATCGTTTTCTATATGAGATTTATTAACTATGCACTTTCACTCACACGTATAATTGTATAGAATTTAGACGCTTTAATAATCTTAACAAATGTTTTTATTGGAATTGCCATCTCGATAGTCATGTCGAACTCATTGAGGTGGTCACTGCACGGATTGCTATACCCGTTGACGGCCAGCACGCTAACATTAGCTCTGCTCGTTAATATAAACAGCAAAAAGAGCAATATTGATATGAGAACCATTGTTTGTAACTCGCTGCAAAGTTTTTGGGATATGGCTGATAACCAATTCTTAGAAGGGCTAGACGTACACTGCGTGTTCCCTGTTAGCGAGAATCTAAAAGAGTTTATTTTGAATTGCCAAGCAAAGTACAAGATAAACCACATATCGTTTACTCGAGCGTTTTTAGGCTCTGATTCCTAATAACGCTCAAAGCAACCAAGGATGGTTGCTTTGTGTTTGTCTAGCCCTAAGTTCAAAACCTTCTCTAGCCGTCCATAACGACTAATTCGTTAAGCGACTGCCTAAACCACTCACTCGCTCTGTTTTCACCTTAATCCCACGCTTCAACACATTTGTATCGCTGAACATCATCAGTCGTTTCTTCGCACGTGTAATACCTGTATAGATAAGCTCCCGCGTTAAAATAGGGCTGAAATCTGGCGGCAAGATCATTAAGGTCAGATCAAATTCACTACCCTGAGATTTGTGTATTGTCATTGCATAAGCCGTTTCATGATCGGGCACTCGGCTTGGTAGCACAGCTTTTACGCTGCCATCGGGCAACTCAAAATAGACCTTCAAACGAGGGGTTAAGTCAGGTTGACTAGAACCCGCCTCAAGCATACAGATACCAATATCACCATTGTACAAACCCAAGCCATGATCATTTCGCGTCACCATAACAGGACGTCCGTGATACCACAGCTCATCATTATGAGGGCTCACCAAACGCCTTGCGGCCAGTGCTCTTTCAATTCTGTGGTTGAGGCCTTTAACACCAAAATCCCCTTCACGAATGGAACACAACAGTCGGCATTGGCTGAACAAATCGAGTACCGATTTCGCTCTCGCTTCTTGAGTTTCTAACTCTTCCAACGGCACATTCATTCTATTGAGGTACGCACCATACTCGTTAACCAAAGTACGCAGCATCAGGTTATAGCTGTCACTCGACAGAGGGTGGTTTTCGATATCGCCAAAACCTTTGGCAAACACTTGGTCTACTTGATTCGCAGAACCATTATTGATTGCTTTTGCCAGCTGACCGATACCGGAGCGCGCATCGAAACGATAACTCTTCTGCAGCATACACAAGCTATCCGCAATCGCAGGCGGATTCACCGCTCCAGCTTTGTCTTGTCTTGGTTTAGCTATCGCATCAAAACCTGTCATCTCTGCAATCAAATTGCCTTGCGCTGTGCTGTACCCTGCAGAGTTGAATGAACAGATATCACCGAGCACAGCACCTGCCTCTACTGAAGCGAGTTGGTCTTTATCACCCAATAAGATGAGCCTTGCGTGCTCAGGAAGTGCATCCACCAGCTTATACATCATCGACAGATCAACCATTGAAGCTTCATCCACTACCAAGATATCAAGGTGGAGTGGATTGCGTCGGTTATGCCTAAACTCAGCACGGTTAGGAATCGCGCCGAGTAATCTGTGTAAGGTGCTCGATTCGGTCGGTATGTTGGCTTTCACTTCAGGCGCTAATGGCAGCTGTTCAATTGCTTTACCGATCGACTCGGTTAAACGCGCCGCCGCTTTACCCGTTGGTGCCACTAGCTTAATCGTTGGTGTTTTACCTTGGCTGAGAGATTGCTCGACCATCGCCGACAGTAATTTGGTTACCGTGGTTGTTTTACCAGTACCCGGCCCACCAGAAATCACCGCAAAACGACGACTCAACGCTACCGCTGCCGCGACCTTTTGCCAGTTCAAACAGACAGATAACGGCACGAGGCTATCCAGCGCATCTAAATCTGTCACTTGCTTGGCTTGAACAATCGCTTGGTCGATTGATCCCCAATCTAAAGCCTGCTCATTCACAATATCAAGATGGTCACACACCAATTGTTGGCGTAATACCTGAGACGTTTGTTGGCTTGCTTCAGCCTTGGCTAAGGCGTTAAACAGAAAATGATAGCTACGTGCAAAAAGCAGATTGAGCGTTTCAGTCAGCGCTTTTTTCTGCTCAGTATTGAACTCTACCGGCTTACTTAAACGGTTTAAGGTCTCAGCCAACACAACTTCGTAGTTCCAATAACGCTGTAAATAGACACGCTGCCCATCGAACATTAGAGGCTTAACACAATCGTTGGTCGTTCCCACTAAGTTTGATGATTGAAGCACAGCCACCCAATCAATACCCAACAGTTTTTGGTTCAATTGCAGTGCAGTTTCACCGTATAACCCAAGTAACTGAGCAAGATCTGCCGCTAGTTCAGGGCCTGTCGTATGCTGCTGTATAAGCTGAGTACAAATGTGTCCTTTGCCTAATTCATGGCTCACTACCCCCGCGAGAAAGCCGATCTCTTGAGGGTAGCTCGTGGCTTGCTGAGCAAGAAAACGGGCAAATTGATAATCCAACTGACGAATCGAACCCTTTTCTGCAAGAAACTTGAGCACATCCATTAACTGCTCAGGGATAAGTGAAACTGGCTTAACAGAGTTCGCTGTTTCTATGCTGGTATTAGTGGTCGTCGTTGTCATTATAAAAGCCCCATCTGTCCAGTTTCATTGTCATTCAATTGTGCTGAACGTCTGTCTATCACTTTACCGTCAATCAATTGATCCATTTCATCGAGCAAAGCCAGTGTTGGTTTGGCCGAGAAAACACCTTGTTGTGATTGGCCATCCATTCCTCTTAGGAACAAGTAATAAACCCCACCGAAATGTTCGTCATAACTGTAATCCGCAACGCGACTGCGTAGGAAGCGGTGCAGTGCCAGCGCATAGATTTGATATTGCAGATCGTAGCGGTGGTCGGCCATCGCCGATTTCAATGCTTCACCATGGTAGACGGCAACGTCATCACCTAGATGGTTCGATTTCCAGTCGAGTACATAGTATTTACCTTGATGCTCAAACACTAAATCGATGAAGCCTTTCAGCATGCCTTGTACAGTTTGAAAACCTAAGTCGCCGGCTTTTGCCGACAAGGGATCATGATACTGAATGGTTTGATTGAGCTCAGATGCGGCTAACACTTCGATCGGCAACAAGAACTCCATCTCGACTAAGCGTTGCGTTGAGTCTTTCTCGCTTAGTTTTAAGTTCTTACCATCCAACGCAGTGTTCAGCACCGTATCGACAAGCTGTTGCAGCACGGGTAACCACTCGAGTTCGTATTGCTCTGACTCTAATAAGTGAGTGATTACTTGCGTGTTATGCTCGCTGGTTGCTGGCTCGGTAAATTCAACATCCTCAAACAAGGTGTGCAAGAAGGTACCTGGACGAGCGCCACGAGGGAAGGTGAATATAGAACGTTCAGGTTCTATCAACTCAGACTCGTCTTGTTCATCCGCCGAATCAATATCAAAGCCAGACACCTCAATGGTCGCATCATGGCTTGCTCCGTGGCTGCCCTGTTTGACTAATCCTGAGTAACTGGTGATACGCCAAGCTCGGTCAATTGAAGCCTTGAGCTCACTGGCCTGTAAGTCGTCACTCACTTGTTCTGCTTGTACAAAAACTTGCTCGTGAGCGGTTGGTGTTTCAGACAGCAATACGCTTGAATTCTTACCCTCAATCGCTGACAGAGCTTGATGTAGCTCGGCGATGCCTTGCTCTTGTCCGTTTTGAACCAAGTAGCCCATCGCACTTAAGTGAACGCCTGTCGGTTCTTTGGTTGAACGCCCTTTACGCAGTGGCGCTATACCAATAAAACAGCCATAAACCGCACGAGTCAGCGCTACATAAACCAGGCGCAAATCTTCCGCTAGTCGTTCTTTATCGGCTTGCGCTAAGGCACTGTCGCTGCCAGTAATATCGAGTACTGTGGTGTCTGAATCATGGTCGTAGAACTTACCTTCACTCGCTTCACGATAGCTTGCAACGAACGGCAAAAATACTAAGTCATATTCCAAGCCTTTCGATTTATGAATGGTAACGATTTGAACCAAGTTTCTTTCTGATTCAAGGCGTTGAATGTCGTCGTCACTGCCACCTAAACCATTTTGTGCATCTGAGATTGCTTCAGCCAGCCAACGCAACAAGCCATAGTCACTGTCGAGTTCTTGTCTTGCTTGTTGCAACAATTCGCCAATGTGCATTAAATCAGTGAGTGAGCGCTCACCATTTTCTTCTTCCAGTAAGCGTTCTGCGAGATGTCGTTTACTGATCACGCTGCGAAGCATTGGCAACACGCCGCGCTGAAGCCACAACTTACGATATTCTCTAAACTCGTTAACGACGTTTTCCCACACCACTTCATCGTTGTTGAGTTCATCCAATGATGCGGCATCCAGAGCAAACAACTCCGACGCTAAACTGGCGCGTAATGCTCGGTCATTTTCAGGTGTCAGCACCGCCTGCAACAAACGTTGAATATCTTGTGCGACCAAGCTGGTGAACACACTGTCTCGGTTGGATAAATACACGCTCGCAATGCCTTGTTCCGACAACGCGTTCTTAATCAGACGACCTTCACTACCGGTTCGAACCAAAACAGCAATATCACCCGCATTCACGGCATGTTGTTTTTTGCCGTTATCAAAATAGGCTTGTTGATTTTGAGAAGCGGTCAGAATAGTTTGAATTTGACTCGCTGTCGCTTCTGCCATTGCCTTGTGATATTCACCTTTCGGCAATGGCTTATCTTCAGCCTCTTGCAGCCAAAAGGTAAGTGCGTGCTGAGTTTCTCCGTTCATCACCCATTGGCGGTTGTCAGCCGATGGACTGGCAGCGACGGGCAGAAATGGAATGTCTTGGTCGTAGATAAACGGGCTATCCGAATTCATAAACACTTGGTTTACCGCGCTGACCATATCAGCACTCGAACGCCAGTTAGTGCCTAACGTATAGTGAGCACTAACTTGGTTTCTTGCCCTAATGTAGGTAAAGATATCTGCACCGCGGAAACCATAGATAGCCTGCTTCGGGTCACCGATCATAAACAAGCCGCACTGCGGATTATCGAGGTAGATTCGGCTAAAAATACTGTATTGCAGCGGATCGGTATCTTGGAATTCATCGATCATCGCCACCGGGTATAAGGTACGGATTCTCTCCACCAGCAGTGACTGCTCATCGACATCGATCGACGCAGATAACTGAGTCAACAAATCATCAAATGATAACCACTGCTTTTGCTGTTTCGCCTTTGCTAGCATAGTTCGACAATGGGTAATCGCATGTGCCAGCAATGGAGCTTTCAAGTCGGCTGGGTGATTTAAGAAATCTTCAATCGCTTCGAAAACGGCATGCTGAGGTGCGACGCCTTTTGGTGTTTTTTCAATTAACGTTGCTTGCGAGAACTTCTCTAACTTATCTGGATATTGATAATCATGAGTGTCGCTCTGCGCCCATGCTGTCACCGCTTCTAACCATGTCGGCAGAGACTTCTTGGTGTAGCTACGTTTGTTCACATCCGAAGCAGAGATCAAAGCCAAAAAGTCCGCTTCGGATTCACACCATAGCGCTTTAAGTTGCTTCACTTTATCTAGGTTTTGGTTGTGCAGAGTTTGCAGGTCGCCCGACATCGCATCTACCGTCAATTTCAGCGGAGATCCTGTCAGATAACGATTTACGTCTGCTAATAACGCAGCCGGTGAACCCCAAATATTACGAACCTCACCAGCCAGTTGAATGGGCAGCGGGTAAAACTGTTTACGCCAATAGTCAGCAACTACTTGTGCTTTTAGGTGGCTTTCATCGGTCACAAATTCGTTATCAAAGCGGCTTCCAGACTCAAAAGCATTTTGAGTCAACATTCGCTGACAGAAACCGTGAATGGTGTAGACCGCGGCTTCGTCCATTTGCCTTTCGGCATTGAGCAGTGTTTTCGCAGCGCCAGCATGGTCTTCGATCTCTTGCAACAGAGGCGCAATCACTGGGTCATCACTTTGCCCGCGAGCAAACGCAATGCGTGCATCATGGATTCGTGCACGGATACGATCTCGCAGCTCTGCGGTTGCCGCTTCGGTAAAAGTCACCACCAGAATTTGATCTACGGTAAGTGGCTCATGATGTCGGGTAGCTTCTGTAAGCTCTCCTGTTGGTGCTGCCGTGCCGTGTCCGAGCAGTAAGCGTAAGTACAAGCCAGCGATGGTAAATGTTTTACCTGTACCCGCTGATGCTTCAATTAAACGCGCGCCATGAAGTGGAAACGTCATGGTATCGAGTGTCTGTGGAGCGATTACCTGAACACTGCTTGTGGTCGTCATGCCTTACTGCCTTCTGATAAATGTGTTGTTACAAATGTGACCTAGCGTGGAAAACGTCATTCAATTTACGTCCTACGCTAATTTGTTAATAGTTAGTGCGATCTCTCTCACGGATCAATTCGGATCGCCTCGCTACTATGCGCCCACGAGTTCAGGAGCGCGTACGAGTTTTGTACTTTATGGCGTTACTTTGAACCACAGAATAATGGTCCCTCTGACCTGTGGCCGTACAGCGAACGCCCTACACTAATAATGATTTACTGGCGGCCACTTTATTTCCTGTACCTTGCTTCTCTTCGCCTTGATTCCCTTCACCAGGAAAGCAAGCATCCCAAATGCTTACCAGCGACTCTCTTTCATCATTCATTAATTCAGCGAACCCGCGATTGATCTTGTCGATCACAGCCACTTACTCCTGATCTTCCAGATCGGCAGCCGCCAACCTTGCCGCCTGTAACACAAGCGTCGAATACATTCGCGACTCAGCAGCCAGCTCATCGTCCCATTTAGGCCAAATACGCGAGATGTAGGTATCTCGACCCTCGCCAGTGAAAGCGAAGCTGTCATTAAAAGTATCGGCCATTTTCTTAAGTGACTTCTCTTCATCATCGACCCATTTACCACGGCTAAAGCCCGCTTCAACGCCGGCCAATGCGGTTTTCGGGAAGTAAGGCAGTGGTGCAGTCATACCTTGATAAAACAGTCGTACTAACTCAGCTAATATACTCTTCGCTTGCTGCGCATCGCCGATAGGTTGTAGCGTTTGGTGAACCACGCCCTCTTTTCTGTCATAGCCAATAATATGGGTCGCTTTTCCGTGTCCCATAACAGCGCAGGATAGATGATCAATCCACGCAGCCAAGTAATCTTGAGAGCGTATTTTGCCGCTACGGAAACGCACTAGACCTGATTGATAGTTTTGAGTTAACCACCCCATCAAGCGAACAGGCTTACCTTCGCCTAACACGTCAAACTCGATATTCACTTCGAGATCTTGCTGCGGTGATCCGCTCACAAATCTAATCTCTTTGGCTAAGTCTTCCGCTTGAACACGATTGGTTTCAAATTCGATGTCACCAAAGGCGCCGACCGGTAATCGACCTTGGGCTTTTTGCTCAGAGACAAACAGTCGCACCGCTTCGTCTGCACCTTCTGGGTGGTCCAGCAACACTTGCAGCAGCGCATCTTTAAGCTGGAAGCTCTCTAGTCCATTGAGTACGAATGGCTCATCGTCTTCCATTACAGGAAGTGGCGGTTCAAACACCACTTTGAGACGGCGATTAAAGAAGTACTGCACTGGCAAACGCCAAAAACGCTGTAACTCAACCAGGTCCAATTCCAACGGGTACGTTGCCCCCAACAAATAGTCATCCAATGCACGATTGAATTCACCACTGCGCTCACCAGAACGATTTGCCGCAGGAAGCCATTCTTTGGCGTAGCTCAATACATGACCTGCATCACCTTGCGTAAAGGCTGCTGGGCTAAATGGTGTCATGGTGTGTTCAAAGCTGATTGCTTGAGTCAGTTTGATACCAGAATCATCACTTGGTAACGCTTGATCTGCACTTAGGCAGTAGTTCTGGTGGCAGTACTCAATCAACTCAGAAACCAATACCGACGGTACTCGCTCAGTATTATCTTGAATCGAGCGGCCGACATAACTGATGTATAAACACTCTTGCGCCGACAACATCGCTTCTAAGAATAGGTAACGGTCATCATCACGACGAGAACGATCACCAGGTCGAGTGCGCCCGTTCATCAGGTCAAAACCTTCTGGCGGCATTGAGCGAGGGTAAACCCCATCATTCATGCCTAACAAACAGACGGTTTTGAACGGAATAGAACGCATCGGCATCAAGGTACAAAAGTTAACTTGTCCCGCTAAGAAACGCTGACTGATACGGGCGCCCGACAGTTTATTGTTTAAGTACTGATAGATAATGCTTAGCGATAGTTCTTGTTCGTACAAGGCATCATCAAGCTGTTCATTCAGTTGAGAAAGTGCATCACGAATCGACTTAAGCACCACCTCGCCTTCTAGCTCAACGGCGAAGAAATCATCAATCATTTGCAGTAAGGTTTCACGCCACATATCGATGGATTGCGTCTCAGCAAGGCGTTGACGGTAATGGGCAATACGATCAATAAAGTGCGCTAACTTACCAGAAAGTTCGGCGTTAATGCCCTGAACTTCGTTATAAGCTGCAATTGGAGAGTGTCCAGTTTCAAACAAACCTGCGGAATCCGACATCGCATAACCCAGTAACATACGCTGGATACCAAATAGCCAAGTATTTTGCTCGGTGGCAGGCAAATCAAACTCTGTTGCCGTAGAAGAATCGACGCCCCAGCGGATACCCGCTTCTTCAACCCACTGCTTAGCTTGTTCAAATTGAAATTCATCAATACCGAAGCGTGCCATCATCGCTGGGATTTCTAATAGCTCTAGAAGTTCAGAAGCTAGACAACGCGTGTTCGGTAACGCGACCAACTGCATGAACGCGGTCAGAATTGGGCTTTCTTGGTCTGCAGTTCTATCAGAGATCGAGTAAGGGATATAACGCTCACCCGGAGCATTACCAAATACCGCCTGAATCGCTGGGCTATAAGCATTAATGTCAGACACCATCACGATGATATCGCGTGGCTTTAATGTTGGGTCTGCGTCAAACATTGCTAACAACTGATCATGAAGAACTTCAACCTCGCGCATTGGGCTGTGACAAGCGTGTACCGTCAACGAACGATCGCCCAGCTCAACCACTTGTTTATGGTTGCTGGAGTCTAAGATGTGATCGTCTTGGTGCTCTTCTAACTCAAGAATATCGGCTTGCAGTTGATGCAGCAGGCTGTCTCTCTCGACATCAATAAAGAACTCATGCTCTTCGCTGTCTGATTGAGACAGCAAGAACAGGTTATCTCTGCCCAGTTTACCCATAGACGCAAGTAAGCTATTACCGACCGCTTGGCTGGTATGCAGTTCGTCTTCAATATTGGCTTCAATGCCATCTTTTAATGGTGAGACTTCGCCTTCTAGCTGAGGTAAACCATCAACCAAAGCAAACTGCTTACGACGCTGCGCTTCCACTCTCGCCAAGTATTTACGGTCACGAATATCGCCCCAGTAATGTTGGCAAGGGTTGGTAAACATCAGGTGGACATCAATCTGCTCGCCAAGCGCTTTCAAGGCATCCATGTAGCGAGGAGGCAGTGACGAAATACCAAACACAAACAGACGTTTCGGCAGGTGTTGTAACTGGCCTTGTTGATTAGCTAACGCTTCAATGAAGTCGTGATACAAGTTACCACGGTGATATTTCGATTGGCCTTGAGAGAGCGTTTGATCGTAGAGTGCCTTCCACAAAATCGGCTGCCAAGGGTGCTCTTGTTGTCCTTCACTATCAATCAATTCTGCAACGGGTTCTCCCGCTTCCCACATCGCCATCCACTCAGGTCGATACACCAAGTAGCCATCGAAGATATCGGCAATTTTCTCGGCTAATTGATACAACTTAGAGCCGTCTTCGTCGTTTTCAAGATAGCGCTGTAGGGGTAAGAAATCAGGGTGGTCAAGTTTCGCGGGTAGCAAACTCATCAGCTTCCACGTCATCGCTTCTTTGTTAAAAGCACTGCGTTTCGGTACGTCAGGAAGCACTTGGGTAAACATATCCCAAATGAAGGTCGCTGGAAGAGGAAAATCGATATTTGCTGATACACCAAACTCTTTGGCGAGTTCCATCTTAAGCCATTGAGACATACCCGGGCTCTGAACCAAGATCTGCTCTTTTTCGAAAGGGTTGGCTAAAGGATCACTTTTGATTAAATGAACGAGAAGAATTTTTAAAGTATCGACTTTATTGGAATGGTAAACAGTAAACAAAGTGCACTCACGCTAATCTTGCCACAATATAAAGCCAGATTAGCATAAGTGCCGAGTTTGGATTAGGAATATAAGCTTATGAAATGCCAAAAACTTACTATCTATTGGTAGCTCAAGCTAAATCCTGTTAACTGCTTACCGTTATGCCGCTAAGTTGGATTTTATTTAAGCACAGAAACCCAATATCAGTAGCTGTAATTGTCAATTACCACGTTTTGTCTAGGTCAGCATAAAGCTGATAATCGCCCTTTATGTCATCCCAATGATGCAATTGATGCAATAATTCAGCTTTAGTTAACTTGAACCTAAAGTGTTCTTGGTAAGACTTCTCTATTGGCGTATTCAATATGATAGGCTCATCAGTAAACTCAAAAAACCAGTATAGGCCATCTTGTTGACTATCTTTACCCGTAAACTGTTGGCTTATTTTACTTCGTGGTAGCAACTTCACATTAGCCACACGATATAGATACTTTGAAAATTGACTATTATCAGTCACCTTATTACGAACAGTGATCAATAAATAACGAACTTCACGAACAATGTTACGGTGCACATTTTGGCGGTTGGTCGCTAATAGCTGTGTATGATACCCCTTAAGCTTGCCACTCCGAGCTAGATTCAAGTAACTATCATCACGACCGATTTCATTTAATGGAGCTACCATCGTCAGATCTTGATAACGAGCACTACAGCTTCCATAAGGTGCAATACGAGCTGAATCTTCGATGAAATAGTAGTCGTTACTTAACCTAGAGCGACTTGTAATACTCGCTCCTAATTTTTGCTGTAAGTAGTTTTTCAGCCACAAGTTATGACCCAATTGATTGTTAACACTTGGTAGCAGAGCAAACGCACCAATGCCAATTTGTTCGATAGCATCTTGGTAAGGGTTATGAGTATTCACTTGATCACAAAAACCTGGATATAAAGCAAAAGCGCCCATTACTGGTCGACTCTTAATCGGGTTTTCATTTTCTAATTTTTGCTGATGAATAATTGCATCACGGTAGCGGTGCATCTGGTTAATTGCATCTTCAGGTACAGCATCAAATCCCTTGTTATGAGCTTTGATTTGATAGTTATCGATTCGGTATTTAGCATCAAACAAAATGAGAAAGGACTCTTGATTTTCTAGTGTAACCTGCAGCACGATATCAGGCCGTTGATTTGCTGTCCAAGTGCGCTCTTTCTCTCCTTTAGGTGAAAAGGTCGGTTCATGAGCTAACTTGATAATCACTCCATCATCACGAGAAAACTCAAATGCAGCAGCCATTCCATCTTTACTAAATTGCTTTTCAAACTGCACTTGTTTTAACTTAGCTAACTCTCGCTTTATCTCTTTAAAACCAAGGCTTTTAATAACAGCCATAACTTCAACAAAACACCAAATTTCGTATAACTCAGCGACCGATTTAACCGACATATCCGTCTGATTTTTAGTATTATTTAAATAATATTTTAACTGCTGCCATGCTTTATAAGCTTTTGCATAGCCAGTGCCCTGTTGTAATACCTTCGACTCACCACCTTGCCCTTTGAAGGTACCAACTTCACGCCAAAGCTGATGCTTGCACATTTTGTTAAACGTATGCTGCCACGTTTGCACCTTTTGAATAAAAGAGCCTGACAATTGAGATTTTTCTGTGCGGGTAATAGTAGAAATTAAATGATGTAAATTATTAGCGACTTTATTAATAACCATTTTAATAAAACGATTTTCAGGCGTATCAATATGCAGTTTTTTAAAGCTAATAGGGAGTCTTGGGTTCGCCACTCCGCTTTGGATTAAATGTTGAGATTTTTCCGCCTGCTTTGGGTTCAATCGTTTATTAACCCGATCTAACTTTTGATACTTAGAAAAAGATTGCAGTCGATTATGAGGGGAGTTAATGACTTGCTTTACACCACTTTGCAGGTCTTCAACCAAACGCTGAAACTGAGCAAGCCAAAACAGTTCAAACTTTTCAGTACTGCGCTGTGATTGACTCACACCCTGATTTGTTTTGCTACTTAAGCTATAGCGCCAAAGAGGATAAATATCATCAATGGTACGATTAATCAAAGGAAGGTCTTGATCCATCACCATCTTTGTAGCAAAGATATTAAAGCTAACTTCAGCACTACAAAGCTTATCTCCCACTTGATACTCAATATTAAAACTGCAGTTACCGACATCATTACCAAAATTAATAGCAGCTTGTAGCCCATCACCATTTCGGGTTAGATGAAAAGCTTCTTCGATTAGACGATGCTTATGATTAACTGTTGCAGTATTCTTAATTACTGACCTTTCAAACTCAATATCAAACCAATACTGGCGATTTTCAAAAAAGAAAGGGGTAGCGATAGACGATGCACCCTCATCATCAAATGTAGCCGCTACTCCCCCCACACTAATCAATACAATATCACCAGAAGGCAATATCTGATCACGCTGTCTGTAAGTGTGCTCTAGTTTACTTAAAGGGCTATCAATATCATCACATGTAACATAAACCGTAAAATCATCATGTTTAGCTTTGATAGTCACACGCTTTTTCTTCACCATTTCTTACTGCTACCCTATCACCATTATTATGGCCAAAATGAGGTGAAGCCTGACTGCAACTTCGACTGCATATACTCAAGCTTAATCTTTGAGCGGCAGCTTACCTTGATTGGTGTGTCTTTATCTTCAATATTCTGACGCAATAAATCTGCACGTTCACCATCCCAAATAGCTTTTAAGGTGCTTTGATTTGATAGAACTTCTACTAACTTTTCTAATAGTGCACCGCCATCTTCCGTCGTCAACTTATCTTCATCACCTTCAACACGAGGTAATATCTTACACATTAAAAAGTCATCAAAAACAGCCGCTAATTCATCTTCATCCTTAGGAGAAAAACTAATGACTGATAAGCAAAGCTCGTTAAATGCGCGGTAAGCCAATTCAAATGCGGTACCTTTTAACACGGCATTTACTGATAAAAAGAACTCTTTCGTTTTCTCAGCAGTAGAATCAGCCTCAACTTTAGAGAACAGATCCAGCTTAGCTTGGCTATATATTGGATAACCTAAGGTTAATGGTTGTTTCTTCGCTTCAAAAAATTCATCTATGTCATTAGGAAAAAATTCTCCAAAATCGATACTCAATGCGCGGTCAATAACTTTACGAGAAAAGCCATGGGTCGTTTCATCCATATTAACCGTTCCGGCTACAATCAAGTTAAATGGAATCCCCAGACCGTACTGACAGAACAACTGCCATAGTTCATCATATTTATCATCATCAAAGCCTAAGCTTGAACGCAGCTTTCTATCGTAAACTTCATCTGTATCACCTTTCTCATCAGCTAACCCTAACGCTAATGGCTTCAGTAATGGATCGCTAGAGTAGATGAATTGGTCGTTGTCCCAACTCCAACTTCTCGTCTCTAGTACTGATAAATAATCTGCAAAGTACTGCTCAACTGGAGCAAGATTCATCTCATCTAAACAGAGCCAATAAGGTCGTACTTTTTGTTGAGTTTGACTATCACCAGTGACCACCAAACATTCTCCACGCTGTTCATTAGAGTGAACCTGAACACTTAAACCACTATCAAAGATTCCACGCCAAGCTTTTGCGATGAACTGCAACACATCAGTGGTGATGTATTCCGCTTGACCATCTTTTGATAAGCGTGAGACATACCCCAATAAGTCGCTTGGTTCATGCCAATCAGGACGCACGGAAGTTAGGCAATAGGTTTCATTCAATGAACCTGTCGCTTCTACTTGTTTACGAACAAAGCGAGTCTTACCCGTTCCTGAAATACCGGCTAAAAGAAGGAATGGTTTAGATAAGCATTGCCGCTCTACGAAAACTGTAGGTTCTACAGGCTCATTACGTGTATTAATACCTGCATATAGTTCTAAAAGCTCTTTGATGTCAGATATTAAAGCATCATTATCTGGCATCTGGTCTGTCGGATAAAACTTAGCACCGGCAGAAGCCCACTCATAAGACTGACCCAATGTAGTATTCGATCGTAACTCAACTGTCTGATCCCATTGCATAAGCTGTTGGTTTGAGGTACGTATTCTATCTCGCATCTCTTTTGCTTTTTGCTTCGCTAAGGTTGTCCCATATTTGCTTTTTAACTCTGTGGTTCCGAAACCTAACGACAAGTAAACCCCAGAACCATCTGAGCGAAACAAATAAACAGGATATACACCTGATTGTGTTGAAGTTGTAATTTTTGAGTCGAGGATGGATAACCAAGCGACATCGGCCCAATTACCGGCTCCGGCACTCGCTTTCATCAGAAATCGTTCATCAAGATCCAATTCAGCCTTTAAACATGAAGTTAGATCTTTCCTTAGTAACTTAGCAATAGGGTGACTAGAAAATGGCTCTGTCTTTGCTTGCACCCAGTTACTTGCTATTTCTGATAATAGAGCCCTTAACTTCATAAATTCACCTTCATTTGACAACTCGAAGCTTATCGATTAAATCTTAGCTATTAATTCATGTACACTCTTTGAATTATACTTTTCAAACCATCTAATTGATATTAAAAACAAAGTAGACTAATCGTCTATTTCATCGACAAACGCATTGAAAACATTATGGTTTTGACAGGTCGATAGAAAGCTAAATACCTGATCACAACATAGCTCACCACCAATGTTGCGACCACCAGTTCCAGTACTGCAAGAGCATGGACTTGAGTTATGTATTGGCTTGCAATGTCGACACTTTCCATCCAAGCCGCCAATTTAAACAGTGCCGTCGCACCAATCACGATTGGGAAGGTAAACGCTGCATAACCAGGGCTAAATGGAAGACGAAGTAGTTTGAAAAACGCCATATAGATAATGAACGTCATCAACACTGCAATACCAAATAGTAAACCAATGATCACAGGTGAAGGGTTAGCAGTAACGGTTAAGTAACCCGCCAAAGATAGGCTTGCCGGTGCTGCCATAATCGCAATCGTTGGTTTTGCAGCATCTGGCACTTCGTGAGAGAAGATCAAACGGTAAACCATGATTGGTAGCATTACTGCGTAAACCAATAAGCCGAATACCAAAGTCGCGTTAGCTACTGGCTCTAAAACTGGATTACCTGAGAAAGAGACGTCAGCGACGATAATACCGATCGGTGGCACAAACCAGCTTGGCACCATGTGGTGAATCTCAAAGTTTTTAGCTCTGTGGTACAAAAAGCTCATTAGAAACACAACATGCAAAGCCACAGAAGCCAACCACATAGCTTCTTGTAAGAATTGAGAGATTGGCGCCAAAGACGCTGACACCACCATGCACCCCATTGCAAATGTTGGTACCACACTGCCGACAACAGGGTGAGCAAGATCTTCACGCAATAGGTGACCATGAATCAAAAATTTCACAGCTAAAACAAGAAGTAATACCGCCGCAATGCCAGCACTGATCCACTGCACCAAACCCGGTGTGTGTAAGATACCTTGTGCGACTAGAACACCATCCCAACACCAGCCTAAGCTTGCAATTGCGAGTGCTAACCCTGCCATGGGTGTTGGAGCTCCTGTTAATCTATATTTAATACGTTGAATCATGTCAGCCTCTCTTAAACCTAATTCACTAAACTTGTGAACTCATCAGCTTGTTGAAGCCATAATACGCTTGCGCTTCGTTAAACAATATCCAATTATATATAACAAGTGTTCATCAATACTGAACAGAATCCATTTTCACCAGCAGAGTAAAACTAGGAATCTGATGGCTAATATTTCAATAAAACAGCTCAAAGTGTTCGTCACTATTACTCAGCACTCGACATTGACTGCTGCCTCTGAGGCTCTGTTTCTGTCTAAAGCTGCGGTCAGCATGGCACTAGGCGAAATGGAGAAACAACTCGGCCACTCTCTATTTGACCGGGTCAACAACCGATTAATTCTCAACCAAGAGGGACATAAGTTACTTCCATTGGCGGATGAAATATTACATCGTGCTGCTGGTATTGATGTTTTGTTCCGTGATGATCAGCCTTTAAGTGGCAATCTAAAGGTCGGCGCGAGTGACACGATTGGTAATCAGGTCGCACCGTTTATTTTGTCAGGCTTTCGCGAACGAACTCAACATCAGGATCAAAGCTTGTTCATTTCAAACAGTGCACTGATCTGCCAAAAGTTGGTGGATTATGAACTTGATATCGCGCTAATTGAAGGAAAAACATTACACCCTGAACTCATTTCGAGTCAGTTTAGCAGCGATGAAATGTGCATTATTGTTAGTAATCAACATCCTCTCGTTGCCAAAGAAAAAGTGATTTTAAGCGATTTAGAAGACAGCCATTGGATTTTACGTGAATCAGGCTCAGGGACTCGCGAGTTTTTCCTTCGTGCCGTCGCACCGCGCATCGAACATTGGTATGAATCTTTTGAACTCAACACCACAGAAGCAATCATCAACTCTGTTTCTGCCGGTCTTGGCTTTGCCTGTTTGTCTCGTTTAGCTGCTCAGCGAGCGATCGATTCAGGCCGAGTAAAAGCGCTTAATGTGCCACTTGATATGAAACGCCGATTCTGGATGCTGGTCCATAAAGACAAATATCAAAGCCCACTGCTGAAATCTTTCATGAGTTATTGTGAATACTGGGCGGCACATCAAGATTGAGGCCGCATAGTACGGGCTCCAACTGGACTTTTAACATCAGAAACTGTATAAAAAGCCAGTAAAATTTATCAAACTTAGAGGATTAACCATGGCTGTTATCGTCAAGTACGTGGTGGAACGCAACGGAGAAGAGAAAATGACTTTTACCTCTAAAGCCGAAGCTGACGCATACGACAAAATGCTGGATATGGCTGATGAGCTTTTTGAACTGTTAGGCAAAAGCGATTTAGTTGAAGATGAAGGCAAGCAAGAAGAACTTGCAATGTACCTAGCGAAGAACAAAGAAGAAGTTCTTTACGCATTAGGTGCTAAGCGTAAGCCAGCTCCGAAAAAAGCTAAGAAGCTTGAAGCTGTTGAAGACGCAGAAGAAGATGCAGCTTAACTAGCTGATACCTTTCTAAAAAACGTCAATGACGCCTCTAATCAGAGTTCGTTATTGGCGTTTTTTTATACTTATCGAAATATAATGAAGCTTGTTTATAGTCGAAATCGCTCTAAACATTCGCTTGCATGAAAGTGTGAGGAAGATCTAATCTATAGCCATCAGGTGATGGGGTTCCACCTAAGCTTTTGCTTCAACCGCCCGTTCTTTCCGAACAGTGCTAATGACTCCTACAGAATCGAAAACAGGTAATACTGTTGGACGTATCGCTATTCCTCCATTTTGAAATGGACTTAGTCTATTAAGACCAAGTTCCATGACACCTTTGGATTATCGATACTCAAGATCTGTAGTGAATTAGCCGCACCTCTTCCAACACGTCCTGTTTTCTCAACGCCCTAGGCCTTAAATGGCTCTATAAGTGAGAAAACATTATGCACTACTCTTCAGAAATTCAATCAATGTGCCCTATCCAAAGGGGTGATCTACACACTTCAGCACCAATTCCAGTTGAAGGCGCTATGGTTAGTCCAAAAGATGTCATCGCTATTTCTGGCTTAAGCCATGGCGTCGGTACTTGTGCACCACAACAAGGTGCAGCAAAACTAACGCTGAACGTAAAAAACGGCATCATCGAAGAAGCCCTAATCGAAACGATTGGTCGTTCAGGCATGACTCAATCAGCCGCGATGGCAGCCGAAATCCTCACCGGAAGAACCATTCTTGAAGCCCTAAATACTGACTTAGTGTGTGACGCTATTAACGTAGCCATGCGTGAAATCTTCCTGCAGTTTGTTTACGGTCGAACTCAATCAGCTTTCTCTGAAGGCGGTCTAGAAATTGGCGCTGCATTAGAAGACTTAGGTCAAACACAGCGCAGCCAAGTGGGTACCAGTTACTCAACCGCTGCAAAAGGCGTACGTTACCTAGAGCTTGCAGAAGGTTACGTAACCAAACTTGCACTTGATGATCACAGCGAAGTGATTGGCTACGAATATCTCAACCTCGGAAAAATGATGAAGGCGATTAACCAAGGCGTGCCAGCGAATGAAGCGGCCGACCTTGCGACAGGGACCTATGGCCGCTTCGATGAAGCCGTTGCCACCATTAACCCACGCCAACAGTAATTTTGCCAATTTAGAGGAAAGATATGATGAACACTCAATTTAATGAATCAGTAACTCGCGTATTGGCAGAAATGAACTTCGACTCTTTAGAGCAAGCTGACCAATACTGTAAAGCCCACAACGTTGATCCAAAAGCGCTAGTGATGGATACCCAACCTATCGCTTTTGAAAGCGCTGCCGATGCCTATATCCTTGGCTCAGCACTGGCGCTATTTCGTAAAGCCACCAGCGCAGAACAAGCCGCTAATATTATTGGTGAAGGCCTCCAAGCATTCACCAAACCCGGCAGTGTTGCTGAACAACGCCAAGTCGGGATCGGCCATGGCGCGCTAGCCGCTCGTCTTCTCAATGAAGAGAGCCACTACTTCGCCTTCCTTGCGGGTCACGAGTCTTTTGCTGCAGCAGAACGTGCGATTAAAATTGCGCTAAACGTCAACAAATCACGCAAAAACCCATTGAAAGTGATCTTAAATGGCCTAGGTAAAGATGCGGCTTATCTTATCTCTCGCATCAACGGCTTCACTTACGTGCGCACTCAATACGATTACCAAACAGGTGAACTTGTTGAAACTGAGCGCCGCCGTTTCTCACAAGGCCCTCGCGGCGACATCTTGTGTTACGGCGCTGATGACGTACGTGAAGGTGTAGCGATCATGCACAGAGAAGAAGTGGATGTGAGTATCACGGGTAACTCAACCAACCCAACACGCTTCCAACACCCAGTAGCGGGTATCTACAAAGCAGAACGCACTCGCCAAGGTTTGCCATACTTCTCAGTTGCTTCAGGTGGCGGTACAGGTCGAACATTGCACCCAGATAACGTAGCAGCAGGCCCAGCGTCTTACGGCATGACCGATACCATGGGCAGAATGCACGCTGATGCTCAGTTCGCAGGTAGCTCTTCAGTTCCTGCTCACGTGGCGATGATGGGCTTCATCGGCATGGGCAACAACCCAATGGTCGGATCGACGGTTGCATTGGCTGTGGCAGTGAGTGAATCTCAACACGCATAACGACAAAGTGAGTCCCACAATCTGCCTGTTATGTAGAGTCTGTTAGTTGAGAATCAAGCAATAACGGACGACTAAAACTCTACACCTATCACTAAAACCAAACAGCCAGCCTTATGCTGACTGTTTCTTATTCACACTTGCTCTACTATCTATTTCTAATAATTATTTGTATCTAAGATTAAATACATTCTGCTGTCGTATTTGGCGAGCGCTTCGTTAAAGCCGTTGGACCAAGCGCACTGAACGTGATTACTCGAATGATGGGGTTGATACTCGCGGTAATCGGTATGCAGATGTTGATTGAAGGGATTGAGCAAGCTTATAAGGCACTGTTTATCTAAAGAGGGGATTCACAGGAGAATGTTGATTAACGCACCAATCAATTTGTGTTGATCTGCAGTGTTTTCTCATTGCAGAAAACTATCTCTCAAAAGACAAGCAATATCATTTTACAGACTTTATCCCGATACGCCCTTTCATAACGAGGGCGCTCTCTTTATGATGAACGCAATTAAATTAACTTTGCTAACGGCAGCGCTTGTTATTCGAGCCGTTGTTTTGGAATAGCAAAATCAAGACTCAACACATGGAGATTCAACATGGCTTATTTTTCACTAGCCTTCGGTACGGCAACCAAAAATCGCGACAATAAAATCATTGAAGCGTTCTTCCCTAACCCGCTTCTAAACCCAAGCGACGCTCTTGTAGCAGCTGTAGCTGAAGTGTCAGGTTACGCTGAAGGCAACCAAGCTATCGAAATCTCTGCTGCACAAAGCGCAGAACTGGCGAAAGCATTCGCAGCAAACGATGATGCAGCTAACGCATCTTTCGCAGAAAAAGCGGCAGCGTCTGAACAGCCACTTGTTCTTGTTGTTCTTGCTACTGACGAGAAGCCAGCATCAGTTGCTGAAGGCTTCCTAAAGCTACAACTTATCTCTAACCGCCTAGTACAACCACACGGTACGGTACTGGACGGCATCTTCGGTCTACTGCACAACATCGCATGGACAAACGAAGGCCCTATCGACCTACCTGAGCTGGCTGAGCGTCAAATCGAAGCTCGCCTTGCAGGTCGTGCTCTGTCTGTAGATTGCGTAGACAAGTTCCCTAAAATGGTGGACTACGTAGTACCAACAGGTATTCGTATTGCTGACACTTCTCGTGTTCGTCTTGGCGCACACGTAGGCGAAGGCACAACAGTAATGCACGAAGGTTTCATCAACTTCAATGCTGGTACAACTGGCGTGAGCATGGTTGAAGGTCGTATCTCTGCGGGTGTTGTTGTAGGTAACGGTTCAGACATCGGCGGCGGCGCTTCTATCATGGGTACTCTGTCTGGTGGCGGTACGATGGTTATCTCTATCGGCGAAAACTGCCTACTAGGCGCAAACGCTGGTCTTGGCTTCCCTATGGGCGACCGTTGTACGGTTGAGTCTGGTCTTTACGTGACTGCGGGTACTAAGGTTCGCATGTTAGATAAAGAAGGCAACGAAGTAGAGATCATTAAAGCTCGCGATCTAGCTGGCGTTTCTGATCTTCTGTTCCGTCGTAACTCAATCACTGGCCAAATTGAATGTCTTGCGAACAAGTCTGCTGTTGAGCTAAACAGCGAACTACACAGCAACAACTAATCTAAGCGCTAGATGCTAGATGCTAGATGCTAGATGCTAGAAAATAATAAGCCGCTGGGGTTCAATCCAGCGGCTTTTTTGTATGTTCTGGGAATCATTATTGCCCCATTGTTGGTTAGAGTTCGAGATAGTAAATATCGTGTTTATATATATTAACCCTATAAGAGGTAATCCGACCGAGTCTACCCTTCAGAATTTCTCAGATATGCAGTATCGACCATAGGGATATTTAAAACTTTTGAGTTAATTTTATGCGGTGAAGAAAGGCGTTACTATATATGGAGTACTTTTGGTACTTTAGCTGAGAATTCATGCCGCCTAGCATGTTCAAATAGCAAGGCGGCAATAGACTTTTGAACGAAATGTTAGTTCGCTTCGACGCCATTGATGAATGTCTTCCCAAGTGATTGCTTGATCGTTGTGGTGTAGTTACCTGACTCTTCTTCGTTCCACAGTCTGTCCAATGCGTTTTGGTTGATTTCAAGTAATTTAACTAGCTTTGGTGTGATAGTGACATTGAAGTCAACTTTAAGGGACTTCTCAAATGCCTCTTCTGATTCTCGGTTAGTTAAGCCTTTATAATTTTTAGGCATTATTTCAATTTCTCCATCGGAACTTGAGTCATTAACGAAGATGTTGATATTCTCGAATTTGATCCCATTACCTATTATGGATTTAAAAGCAGCCTCAATTGTTTCCTCTGTAGGATTTCTTTCAATCAAACCGATGAAGCTATTAAGCTCTTGAGTATTAACTCCTTTAATCTCACCACTTAAGCCAAGTTTGTTCGATAGTTGGGTGATGTTTGGAGATTGAAGATCTAGTGAGTCAACTTTCCAATCAAGCTTCAGGCTCGTATTGTCTTCAATTGTAATTGCTGAATGCAACTTCGCGTCTTTGAAGCTAAATCCACCAGATCGATCGTTGAAACCTCCATCATTTGCAATTATTTCAGTATTATGGGTGTCATTAGTGATATTTGACTTAAGCTCAATGCCGTTTATATAGGCCTGTTCTCTTCTTTCAGAGATTCTAATTCCGTCAATTTTTGTGGATGTAGTGAAGGCTTCTTTATTGCCTTTAAACAGAATCTCAACATCGCCAAGTTTGAAGTTGCTTGAGCGGCCTGTATTGATTTCTCCAAGTGAGAAGTTGCTTTGTAGATCTAAAGACTGATTGCTGGTATCGAATGTGTATTTTATGCTTTCATTTAAGCTTGCTACCTCTCTGATTAACGTTGAGGTAAGTCCTTTATCCTTCGGGAGACTAAAATTACCTTCAACGCTAAGTCCGAATGGCGCAACCGTTGCTGTGTGGCTTAGGTAGATTGGTTCAGGAAGTCTTTTTGAACCATTGTTTATGTAGATAGCGAAATTCTGCTTGATATTGTTATTGTTGATTTCCGTATCGATCAGTTGGGCATCAATGAATTGGTTTTTTAGTCCAATTAGTGAGCTTTCAACTTCACTGGTCACAGTTTCTGCTGCATTCTTAATCAACATGTTATTGGCAACCAAGGCACCACCACCGATGATCGCTGTACAGCTGATTGCAATTAAAGTTTTTTTCATCTTTGCCTCTGATAAATATAGGAATCAATTAGTTATGCTATTTTATATGAATTCAGTTGCTTTCGCACCATAAACCAATTCTTCCCATTAGCGCTCAACAATTACTTTGTTATACCTGTAGTTATTCATTAAATACTAATTTAGAAAAGTCACTGACACGGAATTGTCCAAAAGTTTGTTATACACACATCCACTATACGGTGATCCCTACACCACACTCACCACCAAAAAAAGCGCAGACCTTTCGATCTGCGCTTGTGGTTATTGTCCCGATAACACTGTTTAAATCGTTTTCAATTAACTCACGTTCTTACGTGCGTTTTGGAACATACGCATCCAAGCGCCATTCTCGCCCCAACCTTCCGGAGACCAAGAGTTTGCAACCGTACGGAATACACGCTCTGGGTGAGGCATCATAATTGTCACGCGGCCGTCAGTCGTTGTTAAACCTGTGATAGCGTTTGGCGAACCATTCGGGTTATTCGGGTATTGCTGCGTTTGGTTACCGTTGTTATCAACGTAACGTAGAGCAACCGTACCTGAGTTTTCAATCGCGTTTAGGTGGTCGTTATCACGTACTTCTACGCGGCCTTCACCGTGAGAAACAGCGATTGGCATACGAGAACCTTCCATGCCGTTGAAGAATACAGAATCTGACTTCTGAACTTCTACTAGGCTGAAACGTGCTTCAAAGCGCTCAGATTCGTTGCGAACGAAACGTGGCCAGTACTCCGCACCTGGGATAAGTTCACGTAGATTCGACAGCATCTGACAACCGTTACACACACCTAGAGAGAAGGTATCTTCACGCTTGAAGAAGTTTTCAAACTGGTCACGAGTAGAGTCATTAAACAAAACCGACTTCGCCCAACCTTCACCAGCACCTAGTACATCACCGTAAGAGAAGCCACCACATGCCACAAGGCCGTTGTATTCTTCTAGTACCGCTTGACCTGTTAGGATGTCGCTCATGTGAATATCAGTTGCTTCGAAGCCTGCACGGTCGAATGCTGCTGCCATTTCAACGTGAGAGTTAACACCCTGCTCACGTAGAATCGCCATCTTAGGCTTAGCACCTGTGTTGATGAACGGTGCTGCGATGTCTTCGTTTACGTCAAAGCTCAGTTTCACGTTCAGACCTGGGTCCGAGTTGTCTTTCTTCGCTTCATGTTCTTGGTCAGCACATACTGGGTTATCACGCAGACCTTGCATCTTGTGCGTTGTCTCAGCCCAGATAGTACGTAGTTCAGTACGGTTACGCTGGATTACAACGTCTGCGCCTGACTTAATCACTAACTCATCAGATGCTTCCCCTTCACCAACAACGCTGCCAATGACATGTGAACATGTTTCTAGGCCGTTTTCTGCAAGAGTAGAAAGAACCGCGTCTAGGTCATCGTTACGTACTTGGATTACCGCACCCAGTTCTTCATTGAATAGTGCCGCAAGCGTATCTTCGCCCAACGCCGCAATATCAGCGTTAACACCACAGTGACCTGCGAACGCCATTTCTGCTAGGGTTACGAATAGACCACCATCGCCTTTATCGTGGTAAGCCACAACTTGGTCGTTCGCTACAAGTTCTTGAACGCCTTCGTAGAAACCTTTTAGTTGCGCTGCGTTGTCTACGTCTGCTGGTTTATCACCAAGCTGCTTGTAAACTTGCGCCAGTGCCGTTGCACCTAGACGGTTTTTACCGTTACCTAGGTCGATAAGAACTAGGCTTGTATTACCTAGTCCTTCAAGGTTATCAGGGGTGCGCAGTTGAGGAGTGATTGTCTTACGAACATCTTCAACACGTGCAAACGCAGTGATAACAAGAGATAGCGGAGACGTTACTTCTTTCTGCTCGCCATTCTCTTCCCACTTGGTCTTCATCGACATTGAGTCTTTACCCACTGGGATAGTTAGACCCAGAGCTGGACATAGTTCTTCACCAACCGCTTTAACCGCTTCGTAAAGACCTGCATCTTCACCTGGGTGACCTGCTGGAGACATCCAGTTAGCCGACAGTTTAATGTGTTTGATATCGCCGATGTTGGTCGCTGCGATGTTAGTAATTGCTTCACCAACCGCTAGACGAGCCGATGCGCCGAAGTCTAGAAGTGCCACTGGCGTACGCTCACCAAGAGACATAGCCTCACCGTGGTAAGAGTCGTAGCTTGCCGCTGTTACTGCGCAGTTAGCAACAGGAACCTGCCATGGACCAACCATTTGGTCACGAGCTACAAGGCCTGTTACCGAGCGGTCACCGATGGTGATAAGGAATGTTTTCTCAGCGACTGTTGGCAAGCGAAGAACACGGTCAACCGCTTCGTTCATCTCGATGCCAGAACGGTCAATCGCAGGGTTGTTCGCTTTTAGCGTTTTCGCGTCACGGTGCATCTTAGGTGTTTTACCTAATAGGATGTCCATTGGCATGTCGATTGGCGTGTTGTCGAAGTGTGAATCTTCTAATTTCAGATCACGTTCTTCAGTTGCTTTACCAACCACTGCGTACGGTGCACGTTCACGCTTACAAATCGCGTCGAACGTTGCCATGTCTTTATCAGCAACCGCCATTACATAACGCTCTTGAGATTCGTTACACCAGATCTCAAGTGGGCTCATGCCCGGCTCATCGTTTGGCACGTCACGTAGATTAAAGATACCGCCACGCTCGCCATCGTCGACTAGCTCAGGAAGAGCATTCGAGATACCGCCCGCGCCCACATCGTGGATAAATGCGATTGGGTTCGCATCACCAAGCTGCCAACAACGGTCGATAACTTCCTGACAACGACGCTCCATCTCTGGGTTTTCACGTTGTACAGAAGCGAAATCAAGATCTTCAGAAGAAGAACCAGAATCCATTGAAGATGCCGCACCGCCGCCAAGGCCGATGTTCATCGCAGGACCACCTAGAACGATTAGGCTTGCACCTACCGGGATCTCTTTCTTCTGAACGTGCTCATCACGGATGTTGCCAAGACCACCAGCTAGCATGATTGGTTTGTGGTAACCACGCACTTCTTCACCTGCGTGAGAGTTTACTTTCTCTTCGTAAGTACGGAAGTAGCCAAGTAGGTTTGGACGACCAAATTCGTTGTTGAATGCCGCGCCACCAAGAGGACCTTCAAGCATGATATCCAGAGCAGTAACGATACGGCTTGGCTTACCAAAGTCAGTTTCCCAAGGTTGAACGAAGTTCGGGATCTTAAGGTTAGATACAGAGAAAGCAACAAGACCCGCTTTTGGCTTACCACCAATACCGGTTGCGCCTTCATCACGGATTTCACCGCCTGAACCTGTCGATGCGCCTGGCCACGGTGAGATTGCCGTTGGGTGGTTGTGCGTTTCAACTTTCATCAAGATGTGTGTTTTTTCTTGGTGGTAGCTGTACTGGCGAGTTTCTGGATCTGGGAAGAAACGACCAACTTCAGAACCTGTCATTACCGCTGCGTTATCTTTATAAGCAGACAGAACATGTTCTGGTGTCGTTTCAAAGGTGTTCTTAATCATCTTGAACAATGATTTTTCTTGCTTAACGCCATCGATAGTCCAATCAGCGTTAAAGATCTTATGACGACAGTGCTCTGAGTTCGCTTGTGCAAACATCATTAGTTCGATGTCCGTCGGGTTACGACCTAGCTTCTCAGTGAAGCTTTCAAGAAGGTAATCAATCTCATCTTCTGCAAGTGCAAGACCTAGGGTAACGTTTGCTTTTTCAAGCGCTTTACGTCCACCAGTTAGTAGGTCAACTTCCGCATAAGGAGCAGGCTCAGCAACGGTAAATAGTGCCGCCGCTGATTCGAAGTCAGTGAAAACCACTTCCATCATACGGTCGTGCAGGATTGCTTTCAGCTCAACAAGTTGAAGTTCAGAAAGTTCAGCAGAGGTTTCAATGTAGAAAGCAGTACCGCGCTCTAGACGTGACACTTTAGCCAGTCCGCAGTTGTGTGCGATATCTGTTGATTTTGAAGACCAAGGCGAGATAGTGCCTGGGCGTGGCGTTGCAAGCAGCAGTAAACCTTCAGGTTCATGCTCTTCAATCGTTGGACCGTAAGTCAGTAGCTTTTCTAGCTTCTCAACTTCAGACTCATCTAGGTCTGCCGTTAGATCAGCAAAGTGGGCAAACTCAGCGTAAATACCTGTTACAGGTAAGCTTAATTCACGACAAAGCTCTAAAAGCTTGTTAACACGAAACTCAGATAGAGCTGGGGAGCCACGCAAAATTCTCATGTGCTTACGTCTCTTATGCAGTTGATTAAGGTAGTATTGGAATAAATTCAGTGGGTTAAAGGAAAAACCTAACTGTTTTCTTCGAAGCTATTCCCGAAGGTTTAAAAACCTATGCCGATCCCACCTCTTCAATGCGAGCGCATTATAAAGCATTTCTTTTTGTGACGTAACACCAAAAGCAACCGTTTGCGTGATTTTTTTTATCTTTCTGCGTAAATGGTACTTTTGCTGCATTTATCACCACTTTTACAACTGTTTAATTAAACCTGCTTTGCCAGCCTTGCGGGGTTTGGTATAAAGGAGCTTCCACTTTTCGAGATTTCATTTTGATGCCTAAATTTACGCTCATCTTTTCGTCTAAGTTCCTTCTGCTCGCCATCGCCCTATTTGGGTTGGCTGGATGCCAGATTGAATCTGAACCTAAAAGTGTCCTTGAGCAGATACGAGATCGTGGCGTTCTTCGTGTCGGCACCCTAAATAACCAACTCTCTTATTACATCGGTCCTGATGGTCCTGCTGGCTTGGATTACGAATTAGCTCGTGAATTTGCGCAGGAGCTTGGTGTAAAGCTTGAGGTTAAACCCGCTTACCGTTTGTCTGGCTTGTTCCCTGCACTGCAGAAAGGCGAAATCGATCTTATCGCGACCGGCTTAACGCAAAACAACAAACTGACACGAGCTTATCGCGCCGCACCTGCTTATTACTACGTAAGCCAACAGGTCGTATACAAAAAAGGCCAGTGGCGACCGAGAAACCTTGAACAACTGATCAATTTCGAGAATGAGCGTCAGGTTGACTTTGTAAAAGCACAAGCTGAATCAGAAGCTGCGGTATCAAGCGAGACGCTGACGCCCTCTTTGGTTGTGGTGAAAGACTCGCACTTTGAACCAACACTCAAACTGCTGCAGAAAACGCACGATGACTTCATCTATGACGCGGTTGGCAATGCAGACATCAATGACCTGCTAAAAGAAGTATCAACAGGCGAACGTTTATTCACAGTAGCCGACTCTATCGAGCTATCACTGGCGCAACGTTTGTACCCAGATGTTGCCTTGGCATTTGAGCTGACAGAAGACCAACCTATCTCTTGGTACCTAAATAGATCGGAAGATGAAAGCCTGTATGCTTTGCTGATTGAGTTCTTCGGTAACCTAAAACAGTCTGGTGAACTGGCTTCACTAGAAGAGAAATACATCGGCCACATCGGCACTTTTGACTACGTTGATACTCGTGCCTTTATCCGCGCACTGGACAGCAAGTTGCCAAAATGGTCGCCGCTATTTCAAAGGTACTCTCAAGAATTTGATTGGCGCTTGATTGCCGCTTTGGCCTACCAAGAATCACACTGGAACCCTGTTGCGCGCTCACCAACGGGTGTTCGTGGCATGATGATGTTGACACTGCCCACCGCGAAGAGTGTTGGGGTAACCAACCGTCTCGACCCGAACCAGTCGGTACAAGGCGGTGTTGAGTACCTGCGTCGTATCGTGAACCGAGTACCAGATTCAATCACTCAACACGAAAAGATCTGGTTTGCACTTGCTTCATACAATGTCGGTTACGGGCACATGATGGACGCGCGTCGCCTCACGAAGGCACAAGGAGGAGATCCTGATGCTTGGGGCGATGTGAAAGACAGATTGCCTCTGTTAAGACAGAAGAAGTACTACAGCCAAACTCGATATGGGTATGCGCGTGGTGATGAAGCGAGAAACTACGTTGAAAACATTCGCCGTTATTACCAAAGCATTATTGGCCATGTAAATAAGCGCAATAAAGAACAAGAAGCGACCCTTGAAGGTTTGGTGGTGATCCCACCTTTAGAAACCTCAGGTGCTGAATCGAGTATCAGCGCAGCTCAGTCGACAGTAAGCAGTTCTGAGCCTTCACAGTAAAACCCAAAAGAGCAATGCCATCTAGCATTGCTCTTTTTTATTGTCTTTTTTCGACTCTTCTTTCGTCACTAAGGGATAAGGGAAGCAGGCAAGAAAATGATGATGAGATCTAGAGTGTCATATTGCAGTAACAATCGAACCTTATAACGGCACACCACAATCAAGATTATGCTCTGTTGCACTGCAATGCTGGCTTTAGACTAGAACTGCTCTTCTATTTAAGCCAAGCGTGCGACAGGCCAAACAAACGAATAACACTATAATTAAATCGTTAGTCCAAACTAAAAAGTCAGACGACAAATAGGAAATCATTGAAATGATGAAGAAACTGAAATCGAAACGCCTTGATAAGACCGTTGCTGCAAACCGTCGTAAGCGTATGCTTTCAAATAATAAGAAGAAGATCATTTGGCGCAATCGCGCTTTCATGCAGATGATTGCTGAGTAAATGTAGTTACTCAGTCAGTTTGCTTGGCACTCTTGCGATAGAGAGTGCCGAAAGTACGCTGCTATTTCTTATTGCCAGCCTTCATCTCTGCTTCTAAACGCTGCTCTTCCAACAGACGTTCTTGCTTTCGCTTCTCTTTTATCTCTTTTCTACGACGCTTGAAAAACGCTTGTAATTGCTCACGGCACTCTTCCTCTAACAAACCATGTTCAACGTCGGCATAGTGGTATGAGGCCTGGCTTTCAAACAAATTCAACACTGTACCTGCAGCGCCTGCTTTTAAGTCTGGAGCACCAAACACAATGCGCTTTACTCGGCTGTGTAGCAAGGCACCTGCGCACATTGGGCAAGGCTCTAGCGTAACGTATAAAGTGGTATCGAGTAGCCGATAGTTTTCTAAGGTTTGACCGGCTTTACGCAAGGTTTCAATTTCTGCGTGTGCCGTAGCATCGTGGCTGCCAATCGAACGGTTCCATCCTTCAGAGATAATCTGCCCATCTTTCACTAATACCGCACCCACTGGAACCTCTCCCTCGCTCTCTGCTTGCTTAGCTACCTCAATGGCGCGTCGCATGAAGATTTCATCTTGAGGGGTGAATTGATGGTCTGACAAAGGGAACTCCAGAAAACAAAGGATAAAAACGAAAATAGGTATGCGGTGAAGCATACCTAATCTTAGAGATAATGAACAATAAAGAGGTAATAGACAACAAGAGACAATGAACCATTGCCGCTTGCTGGTTGGTCGAACTGTTAGCTATTAGCGTCTTCTGTGTCACCGGCTATTGGCGTCGCTTTGATGCTCACAATACGGTTATTCTCAACAGAGATAATTTCAAACTGCCACTGCTGGTATTGAACAACTTCGCCTGCATCCGGTAAGCGCCCTATTAACCAAGTCACAAGGCCATTCAACGTTTGGAAGCTCTCGCTTTCGCCCTCAAAATCCGATAGCTCTAAACGGTTCTTCAGTTCACTGATAGGAATCAATCCATCCACCAACAAACCGTCTTCCACTTGCTCGGTCCAAAGATCGTTCGGATTATTCGATAGCTCGCCAGCAATCGCCTCAAGAATCTCGTAATTAGTCACAAGACCTTGAACATCGCCATACTCGTCGACAATGAATGCCATCTCGGTGCCCGACTCTTTAAAGTAGCCAAGTAGACGCAGAGCTTTCATCGATTCTGGAACATAGATCGGCGAGCGAGACAGCCCCATGATCACTTGAATGCTTAGATTGCCCGCCTGATTCAGCAAGGCTTTGGCTGACACTGTACCCACCACTTTATTGAGGTGATCTTGGCACAATGGAAACACACTGTGTTTTGATGAACGCAGTTTCTTTAATATCTGCTCAACGGGTTGGTCGACATCCAGAAAGTCGATGTCTCGACGCGGAGTCATCATGAGCTCACAAGACGATCATCAAGCTGCAAGATATTACGAATCATCTCTTGTTCGCCGCGTTCAATCACACCCGATTCTGAGCCCTCTTTCACAAGTGCATGGATATCATCTTCGGTAACGCTATCTTCTTCACCGCCTCGGCCCATCAACTTAAGAATACCTTCCGTTGAAGCCGACAACGCAAACACAAACGGCGTCGCGATTTTAGATAACCAGAAGATTGGCAGCGCGACTAACACAGCAATGTTTTCAGCTTGAGACTGAGCAAAACGCTTTGGTACCAACTCACCGACAACGATAGCGAAATAAGTAATACCTACCACCACAACCGCAGTAGACAAGATGTTCGCTTGTGTTGGGTCTAGTCCCCACAGTTCAAGTTGAACGGCTAGTGGAGCCGATAGCGTCGCCTCACCCACAATCCCGCTGAGTAGGCCGATTACCGTGATACCGATTTGGATTGTAGAGAGGAAGCGGGTTGGGTTTTCTTTGAGATCAAGAGCAACCTGAGCGGAGCGGTGTTTTTCGGCTAAGCGTTTCAGCCGACTATTTTTTGCTGCTACCAATGCAATCTCAGACATGGCAAACAGACCATTTAAAACAATTAACCCTACTAAAAGCAGAATTTTCATGTGGCTTGGATTTCCTAAATTTACCGGCCAACAATTAGCCGTAATCCGGAGTATAAGCTGAGTGCCTTTATTTTGAATATAAAAAGTTTTGGATATAAAAACCTTGGATATAAAAAACGGAAAAAATAGCGAAAAAAAGCCCGCACATTTCGGTGCGGGCTTAGCAATGAATAAAGCTTAGTTTTGCTTAGTTCAATCTTACATTGTGTAAGTGTAAGGTGCTTGGATACCTAGTGGGATACCAAGAGCCCAGTAAGCTAGCAAGAAGATAGACCAACCGATTAACATCGCAATCGAGAATGGCATCATTAGAGAAGCTAGAGTACCGATACCTGTCGACTTAACATAGCGCTGACAGTAAACAACAACCAGTGGGAAGAACACCATTAGTGGAGAGATGATGTTAGACACTGAGTCACCTACACGGTAAGCCGCTTGAGATAGCTCAGGAGAGATACCCACAACCATTAGCATTGGAACTAGGATTGGACCGATAAGAGCCCACTTAGCTGAAGCAGAACCAACAAGAAGGTTAACTGCAGCCGTTAGTAGAATCATACCAACAACCGTTGCTTCACCTGGAAGATCCATCGCTTTCAAGCCTTCAGCACCGTAAAGTGCCAGCATAGTACCGATGTTTGATTGAGCGAATGCAGATAGGAACTGAGCACAGAAGAACGACATTACAATGTATGCGCCCATCGTTGCCATTGTCTCAGACATCGCTTTGATAACATCGTTACTATTCTTGAAAGTACCCGCTACACGGCCGTAAACGATACCTGGGATGATGAACAGGATGAAGATCAGAGGAACGATAGACTTCATAACTGGTGCAGAGAATGCTGTTAGCTCACCTTCGGGAGAACGCAGTGCAGAGTTCTCAGGGATTAGAGCCGCAACAAGCAGACCAATACCAGCAACCATTGCCCAACCTGCGTATTTGAATGCTTTTGATTCGATTGCAGTGAACGTACCTAGATCAGGTGCTTCTTCAGCATCTTCATCAACTGGCGTGTTCGCTAGGCGAGGTTCGATGATCTTCTCAGTTACGTACCAACCGATAGCAACAATAAGAACTGAAGATAGGCCAGTAAAGAAGATGTTCGCTAGAGGGTTAATCACGTATTCAGGGTCAAGAACGTTTGCCGCTGTTTGCGTGAAGCCAGCTAGTAGCGGGTCGATACCTGAAGGAATGAAGTTCGCAGAGAAACCACCTGATACACCAGCAAATGCTGCTGCAATACCCGCTAGAGGGTGACGACCCGCAGCGTGGAAGATGATACCGCCAAGAGGGATTACTAGAACGTAACCTGCATCAGCTGCTGTGTGAGACACGATAGCAACCAAGATTAGCATTGGCGTAAGTAGCTTCGCTGGCGTGAAGTTCAGCATCTTCTTAAGGCCAGTAGTAATGAAGCCTGAAGAGTCAGCAACGCCAACACCTAGCATAGCAACAAGTACGATGCCTAGAGGTGCGAAGCCTGTGAACGTAGTAACCATATTCGCTAGGAAGCTAGCAAGCGCTTCACCAGTCAGTAGGTTATTTACTTCTAGAGCAGCACCCGTTTGAGGGTTGATTAAGTCGAATGAAAGATTCGATAAAAGTGCAGATGCTACCCATACAATAACTAGAGCCCAGAAGAACAGGATTGCTGGATCTGGAATTTTGTTGCCGGCGCGTTCAATGAAGTTTAGAAAGCGGTCCATACCACTGATCTTCTCAGTCGATGGTGCTTTTTTTACGGCTTGGTTACTCATTGTAACTCCATATGTGATGTTGTTTTGTTTAGGCCTAATATAAGTTTTGACCACGGCCTATTGGTACAGCACATATTCTATTAAAGTCGTTGTTAAAAAGCACAAGATTCCACCTAATTTTCCATAAATGGAGACATATTTTGCAAAAATACCATACAACCACAACAATATGAAAACATAAAAAACACCATTCCATATACAGAGCTTTAACTAGCACGTAAACAATGTCCGAGGAGTGAAAATTATCAGTAAAAGGGGTAGCATGAGCCTTGGCATGCAGTAAACGTTTGCTTGAGGGTCAATCAAACTCACTGTATTTGGAGAGCATAGTTTCGAGGTAAATACTTTGTGCGTGGTTCATACGATCTTGCCATGCAATTGTGACAGTAATGCTTTTTAATGCGCTAGACAGAGCACCGTTTGCATTAGTCACTTCACAAGTCATGGCATAGGCAGACCCCGACAAACCGGATAAAGGATCTGAACTTGCTGTGTTGAGACAATGACTCGCCTGATTTAGTTCTGAAAAAGGAATTAAACCTACCGCCCCACTCGCATTAGACGCCCGAGTTCGATAATACTCCATCTGCCTTTCAGCAAAATGCAACGCCTCTACGCTGTGGAGCGCAAAATCCGATTTTTGCTCAGCGTAGACCTGCAATTTAACCAGCCCTAGTGAGGCAACGCCAATCAACAGAAAAGAGATAAGAACCTCTATCAAGCTAAAACCTGAGTTCTTAGAAATCATTCCATGATCCTCGCTTCCACTTCGCTTTTAAAGGAGTGCTATGAGGGTTGTATTCACCGGTATAATCCAAATTGATTGAACCCTGAATTGTCGATAACCCACCAACGGAATCAAAGAACATCCCTCCTTTAGGGAAAAAAGAAGCAAATCCAATATAAACCGAATTACTCTGTACTAAATCAGTAATAGGAATTGTATCTGGAACTTTAGCCCACAAACCACTCAGTAGGTCGGTATCAGTATCGGGAGAGTTAGTGTTATCGAATACGGTCATATCATTTAGATGATAAAAAGCCCCGTCAAATACGCTCGCGTTACCATTCGCAACGATGCCGTCCTGAATCACTAAAGAGCGAGGCGTAATAACCCCTGGGATAGGTTCAACTACATTAATCGCAGGTGAATAAACGACGCAATCACCTATAACCCATACCTTATTCTCCCCACTTGAAAAGGCATCATTAATGGCTTTGCTACACTTATTTCCTTCATATTCACCATCAACCAAGTCAATATGCTTAGGGGGGACAACTGTCCGATCAATAAGGTCTATAACATGATAATCAAGCTTAATTTGGTCAATGTTCTCTGACGTCTTTGGCACGCCAAAATAATTAGAGAACGTATCGATATCCGGATCGAATTTGAAATCTGATTGAAAAGAGTTTGAAGGCAGCGCCCCAACGGAGTCGATGGTTGCATCATTGCTAATATTGGTGGTTTGCTGGCAAGACTCAAACGTAGAAAAAGGAGGTGACTCTGGAGTAATGGTCTTCAAACGTCCTCCTCCCTTTTGCTTATAGATAACACTATCTAAAAATCGAACCGATACACACTCGTTAATACCATCAACAGCAGTAAGAGCAATATCAGGATTAATATCGATATTGTGATCAGAAATAAATTCTAAACTCGAATTGGTTTGCATTACTCCTAATCCCGAAGCGTCTACAAAACTAATCTCTTTGTTCAGCGATAAAGACTCAGAACTCGACACCAATATATTTGGCGTGAGTGCTTCTGATCCCAACGTAACGACTTTCGACTGCTGACAATAATCCATTAAATCATTGGGAATAGCTGTCAGATCATTTTCAGCGATGTAAGTGAAGCCACACTCCAAGCCACCTTCTGCTAACCAGTGGGCTTTGCGTGCCTGAACTTCATTTTGTGCTCGCTTGATTTGATAGAAAAGAACCTTAAAATTCCCGAAAGAAGCGATTAATGCTCCGATAAGAAGAACACTAACTAACAACAGAGTGATAAATCCTCCCTGCTTATATCGTTTCATTGCCAGTTCCTCTGAACAACGGAAGTTCTCACTTTATGACTAACATCGGCATTTACTAAAGAGGCCTTTAACTCAATGTCTACTTTTTGAGAAACCGAAGCTCCTGTAGAAAGCTCTTCAGTCTCAAAAAATAAAGCATCAACTTGAATTTGACGATCAAAGAACACACTTTGACACTTCATTGAAACTGCGCCACTAGCCGTCCCAAGTGGTTTTTCATTAATTGCCAAGAGCCCACCGGATTCTCCCAAGCAGTAATTGAGCTTGTTTTCTTTAAACTGATAGACAATGTTTCGATACGCCGACGATGCACCATCCTGCAAATAAGCAAAACCAATATACGCCTCATCAACGCTTACCTGATTAACATAAATTGTATTTGTAGCTCCCGATAACTTAATCGATTTCCCCGAATCTGAATCATAACCAGCGCGCCAAATTTCCTCCTTCATCATTTGAGTGGCAGAGAATAAGTTTTGTGATAACAAAAGCTCTAAGCTATTTTCTGAAGAGATTCGTTGATTAGTAATGAATATCGAACCTATAGTCCCAATTGCGATGATTCCAATAACTGAAGCCACCATCATTTCGACGAGTGTGCTGCCCTTAATATACGAGTTAACAGATCTCATAACCGTGGTGACCTATACTGTTACGTCCATTTTCATTGGGATCGCTACTACAAATCCTAATCCTCCCCGAAACGTTCGATGCCTTTATTGACAACACCTCCGTTAATTTACTGGTAGATGCTATCGAAATATTGCCATTGCTGAAGCGGCCTCTGACACCCTCGATCGATATTGAATTGTGATTGAAAAAATTAAAGGACACTTCTATATCCTGATAAGGAGAACCATCCAACAGCATAAGAACATTTGTAGGGTCATAAGATGCAGAACTACTTAAAACCAAATCCCAATTACCGTCAGAGTTATTAACAGCCCCAGAGTTGCCGGATACTAAAAAGAACAAATACACGTCTTGGTTCCGAGTTATGGCTTCTGACCTCGCTGCAATTAAGAAGCCATGAACCTCGGGGGCAAGCCTCTTGATTTTCGTTGAAGCTAGCACTGAACTAAAACTCGGGGCAGCCGTCGCTATCAGTATCGACAGTACCGATACCGTTATTAACAGCTCTAACAAAGTAAACCCGCGAGTCATTTCCCAAATTCCTATGTAACTCAATGCGTAACCGCATTTAATCTTGCAGCGATGCTACCACCGGAGAAGAATGGGCTGAGCTATGAAAGGAAACTACTCGCGATGATTCGAAAAAATATATGCAACAGCAACAACTTAAGCATGAGAGGGATGACATTGATCGAATTATTGATCGCTGTCGCCATCGTGGGGATACTCGGCGCCATTGCGTATCCAAGTTATACCAACCATGTTATCAAGGCACATCGAGTTACAGCGATGGCCGACTTAACCAAGATGCAACTGGAGATAGAAACTCTATACACAGGGAACTATGCATCGGCAGCAGAGAGTATAATTTCAGGAGGGACATGCTTGTTTTGTGATACCGATACTAACCGGTACACGCTAGCGATATCTGCGAGTAGCTCCACCTATTCAATTCAAGCTGAACCACTCTCACCACAAACAAACGATGATTGCTTAGATTCGACGACCGATATTTTGGAGCTACACCATTCTGGCGTTTCAGAGCCAGAAGCGTGTTGGAAGTAACAAGAGCAACCACCAAAGGGCTCTAGAATTTATCTGTGCAACCTCAATTCTTTCCTCTATGAGCTTCTTTTCTCTAACCTACAAACACAAAAAAGCCTGCTACATGAGCAGGCTTTTCTACTGTTATCAAAAACTTAAAGTATCAATAACCTAATACATCAATGAATTGATTACTTAGTTAGGTCATCGAAGAAGTTTTTAACGCCGCTGAAGAAACCTTCAGATTTTGGCTTGTGCTTACTTGCCGCTTCGCCACAACATGTTTCTTCGAATTCACGCAGTAGTTCTTTTTGGCGAGAGCTTAGCTTAACTGGAGTCTCAACCACTAGCTTAACGATTAGATCACCCACACCGCCACCACGAACGCCTTTCACGCCCTTGCCACGCATACGGAACATACGGCCCGTTTGTGTCTCTTCTGGTACCTTAAGGTTTACACGACCATCCAGTGTTGGAACTTCAACTTCACCGCCTAGAGCAGCCATAGAGAAGCTTACTGGTACTTCGCAGTAAAGGTTGTTGCCGTCACGTTCGAAGATGTTGTGCTCTTTTACGTGTACTTGTACGTACAGATCGCCAGCTGGAGCGCCTTGCTCCCCTGCTTCGCCTTCGCCAGATAGACGAATACGATCGCCAGTATCAACACCAGCAGGGATCTTAACGTTAAGTGTTTTCGTCTTCTGTTTGCGACCTTGACCATGACATGAGTTACATGGGTCTTTGATGATCTTGCCTTTACCGTTACAAGTAGGACAAGTCTGTTGAACCGCAAAGAAACCTTGACGCATTTGTACTTGGCCGTGACCATGACAAGTGCCACAAGTTTGCGCTGAAGAACCTTTCTTCGCGCCGCTGCCGTCACAAGTATCACACTCTACAAGTGTTGGTACTTCGATTTCTTTAGAAACACCACGAACCGCTTCTTCTAGAGAAAGTTCCATGTTGTAACGTAGATCTGAACCACGTTGTGCACGCTGTTGACCGCCACCACGACGACCGCCGCCGAAGATGTCGCCAAATACGTCACCGAAGATATCGCCGAAGTCACCTTGGCCACCGCCGCCGAAACCGCCGCCGCCGCCCATGCCACCTTGTTCAAAGGCTGCATGACCGTATTGGTCGTAAGCTGCTTTCTTTTGAGAATCGGTTAGGATCTCGTACGCTACTTTTACTTCTTTAAACTTATCTGCTGCGGTCTCATCACCCTGGTTACGGTCCGGGTGGAATTTCATCGCTAAGCGTTTGTACGCTTTTTTAATATCGCGCTCTGATGCATCGCGGCTTACGCCTAATACTTCGTAAAAATCACGTTTTGACATGTTCTAGGTCACCAAAATAATTGCTACTACCGAATGATCACTTCAGTAGTCTGTGTATCAATCTAGATAAAAGTTCTGCCGGCTGAAATGCCGAATAAAGCTATTATCTAGATCGACAAGTCTAAATACAAATTTACGGGCGTGAGAGTTACCTCTGACGCCCGCAATAATAAGTCTTTGAGACAAATTTCTAAGAAGATAGCTTGAGTCCTAAGTGGAAGCGCGGAGCCTACGTTAGTAGGTGGACACTTCCGATAACGAAATCAGGCTACTCTGCGACGAAATTATTTTTTGTCTTCTTTAACTTCTTCAAACTCAGCGTCTACAACATCGTCGTCTTGCTTAGGTTGTTCACCAGCGTCAGCACCAGCTTGTTCAGCTTGAGCTTTCTGTTGAGCAATTTCCATTAGCTTTTGAGCTGCTTGCATAAGTTCTTGAACTTTAGCGTCGATAGCTTCTTTATCGTTACCAGACTTAACTTCTTCTAGTGCAGTGATAGCCGCTTCGATTTTAGCTTTCTCGTCTGCAGGTAGAGCTTCACCAGCTTCTTCTACTTGCTTCTTAGTGCCGTGAATCATTTGGTCAGCTTGGTTACGTGCAGTTACTAGCTCTTCGAACTTTTTGTCCGCTTCTTTGTTAGCTTCTGCTTCTTGTACCATTGCTTCGATCTCTTCCTCAGACAGGCCGCCTGATGCTTGGATAGTGATCTTCTGCTCTTTACCTGTTGCTTTATCTTTAGCAGATACGTTCAGGATACCATCAGCATCTAGGTCGAATGTTACTTCGATTTGTGGCATGCCACGTGGTGCTGGTTGGATACCTTCTAGGTTGAACTGACCAAGAGACTTGTTGTAAGTCGCTTGCTTACGCTCACCTTGAAGAACGTGGATAGTTACTGCGTTTTGGTTGTCTTCAGCTGTAGAGAACACTTGATCCGCTTTAGTAGGGATAGTTGTGTTTTTCTCGATAAGCTTAGTCATCACGCCACCCATCGTTTCGATACCGAAAGATAGAGGAGTAACGTCTAGTAGTAGAACGTCTTTAACGTCACCAGCTAGTACACCACCTTGAACAGCAGCACCCATTGCAACAGCTTCGTCAGGGTTCACGTCTTTACGTGGCTCTTTACCGAAGAATTCAGTTACTTTAGCTTGAACCATAGGCATACGAGTTTGACCACCAACTAGGATAACGTCAGTGATTTCGCCTACAGATAGGTCAGCATCCGCTAGAGCAACTTTTAGTGGCTCAAGAGAACGTTGAACTAGGTCTTCAACTAGAGACTCAAGCTTCGCACGAGTCACTTTGATGTTCATGTGCTTAGGACCAGTCGCATCAGCAGTAACGTAAGGTAGGTTTACGTCAGTTTGAGTAGTAGAAGAAAGCTCGATTTTCGCTTTTTCTGCTGCTTCTTTAACACGCTGCATTGCTAGTGGATCAGCTTTAAGGTCGATACCTTGCTCTTTCTTGAACTCATCTACTAGGTAGTTGATCATGCGGTTATCGAAATCTTCACCACCAAGGTGAGTGTCACCGTTAGTTGAAAGAACTTCGAAAGTCTTCTCGCCTTCTACTTCATCGATTTCGATGATAGAGATATCGAATGTACCACCACCAAGGTCGTATACAGCGATAGTGCGATCACCACCTTGCTTGTCTAGGCCGTAAGCTAGAGCAGCAGCAGTTGGTTCGTTGATGATACGTTTAACATCTAGACCAGCGATACGGCCAGCATCTTTCGTTGCTTGACGTTGAGCATCGTTGAAGTAAGCAGGAACAGTTACTACTGCGCCAGTTACTTCTTCGCCTAGGAAGTCTTCAGCTGTTTTCTTCATTTTCTTAAGAACTTCAGCAGATACTTGAGGAGCAGCCATTTTTTGGCCTTGCGCTTCAACCCATGCATCACCGTTGTCAGCCTTAACAATGTTGAAAGGCATGATTTCGATATCGCGTTGAACTTCTTCATCTTCAAAACGACGACCGATTAGACGCTTAATTGCGTATAGCGTGTTTTGAGGGTTAGTAACTGCTTGACGTTTCGCAGGTTGACCAACTAGCGTCTCGCCGTCAGTGTATGCGATTACCGATGCTGTTGTGCGTTCGCCTTCAGCATTTTCTAGTACGCGTGGTTTGTCGCCGTCTAAAACAGCAACACAAGAGTTAGTAGTACCTAAATCAATACCAATGATTCGACCCATCAGGCTATCTCCGAAATATAATCTATATTAGTTTTTTGCTATACCCACATATGTGGGGGACGGTAATCAGGGATTCAACCCTAATACACAAAATTTAAGTGCAAATGTAATTTGCTTTCGTATGCACCATAGATAAGGGCTGCAAACTGGTTTTCAAGGGAATAAGTAAAAAAAATCTATTTTTTCCCGTATCTTTTTACATAAAGGTAAAAAGTGACCGATCCCTTGCCAATTAAGGCTCCAATGTTGAGAAACTCTCGCATTTGTTGCCACATTGAAACCTCAACCCTATTCCAGATGCCATAAAAAAAGACCTTCATGTGGAAGGTCTTTTTCAAATAGATATTAATCAGTTAAATATTGTTCAAATGGTGACTGATTCAGCCATATTATTGGTTGAGCACTAACTGGTAGAAGCTCGCTTGAGTGTAATCACCCGCTTCCATACCACGCCATTCACAGGCTGAGCTCGACTTCTTAGTGTTGCATTGATTGTATGCGCCCGCCTTGAAGTACATCCAGTCCTGTCCATAACCAAGGTCGATATCATGCCCCTGATACTTACCCTTAGCCAAATCAACATCATACGTCTTCACAATAGGATCGGCTGAGTTTGGATTCTTAGTAAAGGTTAAGTGCATGATGTTATCTTTGATATTCACATCGTATGAGAACACTTCACCTAGCTTGATGCCATCAGCAGGGTCCGAGCTGCCTTTTTTCAGATTGTATTGACCAAATACATCATGGCGAATGTCTTTACGAAGTTTCTTTCCGTTTTCATCCTTCGCGTTTTTCATCTCTGTCGGCGGGTTTAACTCATAGTTCCACGTTAACGAACCATGCTCATGTTCTGGCAACTTGCGGTAAACAATTTTCAGAGGTTCATTATCCGACCCATGGATTTGACCAATAACCACAGAGAATGCACCGATTTTCTTATAGTTACCGCTGGTGCTCACCTGATCAACAGAAAGTGTTGCCGTCATCTGGCCACCGATAGAGCCAAACTCTTCCGCGTTCTTATGGCTTGAAATGGCGAAGTTGTTGCTCGGCGCAGAGTAGCTATCCGCTAGCATCGCTCTTAGCTCACTACGCGTGTTTTTACTGTTTGGCGTCGTTGGAGCTGTATTCGGAGCCACAAACACCATCGCACCAGACTCGGCATCCGTGTAGAACCATTTAGGGTGAACGTAAGGCGTGTCTACATTCGACAGTTCCTTTTTACCAATCTCCAGCGTTTTACCTTTTCTAGACCCTTCAGTCGTCAGCTCCGGTAAGTTAATTTTCCATTTAGATAAATCGAAGTTTTGTGCTGGTGCTTTTGCAGGGTCAAGATTGAACTGTTGACCAATATCGTGATTAGAAGCAAGAGCGGGAGCGGCTAAAAGGCTGGCAGTCAGTAGGCTAAGGTAAGACAGCTTCATTATTGGGTTTCCTTTATGTCGTCATAATGTAGGTTGTCAGAACAATAAAATAATATTGTATTATTATATGTGATCTATATTAAAGATTGAAAACTGATGACCCATTCAGCGCGAGTAAAAAGAAAAAATGAGACTTCGCACCAACATAGCCCCCTCTTTTAACTCAGCAGCAGACAGCCCAAAGTACCCAACAGCAGAAATAAAAAAGCCCCGCTCTGGTTGAGCGGGGCTTCGCAGTTATTGAGTCTTAATTAAGAATTAAGCTTCTGCTTTTTGCAGCTCAGCTTCTTCGTTAGCTTCAACGTCAATTTCGTTTTCAGATTTAGCAACGATAGTGTTCACCGCTGTGTCACCCACTACGTTTGAAGAAGTACAGAACATGTCACAGATACGGTCAACAGCAGCAACAATCGCTAGACCTTCTGGTGGTAAACCTAGTTGGTGCAATAGAACACCTACCATCACAACACCGCCACCAGGAACACCACCAGCACCGATAGACAGTAGCAGGATAGTTAGACCAAGAGTGAAGATATCAGCAGTGTTGATTGGCTGACCAAACGCGTTTGCTACGAACATAGTTGCTAGTGCGATGTAGATAGATACACCAGACATGTTCATTGTTGCACCTAGTGGTACACCGAAACCTGCTACTGACTTAGATACGTTTAGTTTGTCAGTAAGAGTACGCATTGTTACTGGGATTGTTGCATTCGAACTTGCTGTAGATAGTGAGAATAGAACTTGCTCACGAGTTGCACGTAGGAACTGCTTTGGAGAAATACCAGTGAATGAACCAACCATCATTGGATAGAAGAAGAAAATCCAGAACACAAGCATTGCAACCACAAGCGCCACATAGCCAGCAACTGACATTAGCGTGTCTGCATCCAGTGTTGCGCCCAGTTGAATCATCAGAGCAAATACACCGTAAGGCGCCAAGCTCATTACTAGGCCGATAAGCTTCATCATGATTTCGTTAGCCATCTTGAATGTCTTGATAGCTGGGCCACCACGAGAATCAAGCGCTTGAATAGCAAGACCTGTCAAAATTGCCATGAAGATGATTTGTAGCATGTCGCCGCTTGCGAACGCTTCTACAGGGTTGCTAGGAACGATGTTAACAACAAGAGAGAAGATGTCTGGTGTTTCAGTTGTTGTAACCGCAATTGTCTCAGAAACCGTACCCGCAAGGTTCGCACCTGCACCTGGTTGGAAAATAAGACCAATCGTTAGCGCTGCTGAAATCGCGATGATGGTGTTAATAATGTAAAGACCAAAGGTTTTACCACCAAGACGACCAAATGAACGAATATCTTTTAGCTCAACAATACCGCAAACAATAGATACGTAAACAAGAGGAACTACAAGCAATTTGATAAGTGATACGAACATACCACCAGCACCTTCGGCAGCGCCAAGTAGATACGTATCAAAAATAGCAATACCGCTGAATAGGTACTGAATAGCAGTACCAATAAGTAGACCGGCGAACAAGCCTACAAAAATTTTACTTGAGAGCGATTTATCCATCGTTCTTCTCCAGTTTGTTGTGTTTGAAATTTGTACTTTTATAGTTATATATGCGACCAAAATCGCTATATGGCAGTGGATTTTACATACAAAGATAACAATTAAAAGTATTTATTTACAAAAACATCACAAATGTGACATCAAAACATTTACTCAATCACAACAAGTTTCATAACACAAAACTCTAAATCGCTGATCTGAATGAAATAAAAAGAACGACATTCTTAATGCGGTTTTGATGCTTATTTACGTGGACTCTCAAGTTATAGGCACAAAAAAAGAGAGGCCTATACCTCTCTTTTTATTTTACGCAAACCAGTGATTTATTTTGTCGCTGCGACTAACTCAGTCAATGCACCAGTCAATCACTTGGCAACGTAATTCGTCATTACTTAGCAACCATAACCATCGCTGGGCGAACCACACGACCGTTTAGTTCGTAGCCTTTTTGCATCACAAACATAACCGTGTTCGATTCGTGATCTGGGCTTTCTTGAATAGACATCGCTTGGTGGAATTCAGGGTTGAACGCTTCACCTTCAGGGTTGATCTCTTTAAGACCAAACTTAGCAACTGTGTCTACGAACGTTTTGTGCGTTAGCTCAACACCTTCATACAGTGGCTTAACCACTTCGTTTTCAGCGTCTGCTGCTTGCATTGCACGCTCTAGGTTGTCGATTACAGGAAGCAGACCTTCAGCAAACTTGTTCAAAGCGAATTTACGCGCTTTATCAATTTCTTGTTCGCTACGGCGACGCATGTTTTCAACTTCAGCTTTAGCGCGAAGAACAGAATCTTGCTGCTCTTTCACTTTAGATTCGCTAGAAAGCAGTGCGGCTTCTAGTTGAGCAATTTTTGATTCCTGCTCATCAGCAGCGTCTTCATTCAGCTCAGCCTCTTCAACTTTCTCAGCTTCAGCGATGATCTGATCTAGCTCTGCTTCGGTTACTTTGTTTTCTTCGTTGCTCATGATATCTCCAGAATTCGTTTTCAATGCAAGTGACAGGCGTGTTTGCGCCCCAAATTGATATAAAACACTCGCATAGACGTTCAACTTGCCTTTATTATGGGGATGAAGAATTTTGATTCAAGCCTAATTCGTTTGGAAACGTTATGAAAAAGCCATTTGAAGTCATCGCCATTATCGGTAAACCTCGAGATCAGCAAGCAATTCAGACTCATAGAGAGCTCTATCAGTGGTTAAGTGCTGAGGGTTATCAAGTGTTTGTTGATGACAGACTCGCCACTATTTTGGACGACATCCCAAAAGAACATTTTTCTAGCCTGATTGAATTAGGTAAACGCGCCGATCTCGCTATTGTGGTCGGTGGTGACGGAAATATGCTCGGTGCCGCTAGAATCTTGTCACGTTTCGACATTTCAGTGATTGGTGTTAACCGAGGCAATCTTGGTTTCCTAACCGATCTCAACCCTGAAAACTTCCAGAGTGCGCTTACTGATGTACTCAAAGGCGAGTTCATGGAAGAAGAGCGCTTCTTACTTGAAACGGAAATTCATCGTCACGGCCAGATAAAAAGCCACAATGCAGCACTTAATGAGGCTGTACTGCACCCCGGCCAAGTGGCGCACATGATCGAGTTCGAAGTGTATATCGATGACAGCTTCGCCTTCTCACAGCGCTCTGATGGCTTAATCGTCTCAACACCGACAGGTTCTACCGCCTACTCGCTTTCCGGCGGCGGCCCTATCCTGTCATCAAGCCTAAATGCTATCTCACTCGTGCCAATGTTCCCGCATACCCTTTCAAGCCGCCCATTAGTGGTGGATGGCAAGCGTCGTATTAAGCTTATCGTATCGCCTGATAACCGTGGAACTCAGGAGGTGAGCTGCGATGGTCAAATCTCACTGCCTGTTTCTCCTGGTGATGAGATCCACATTTACCAAAGCCCAAATGTGCTCAAACTGATCCACCCTAAAGACTACAACTACTACCACGTTCTACGTAACAAGCTAGGCTGGTCGAGTAAGCTGTTCTAAGTGAAAAGCGAACGATTTTAAAAGGCTGACGACATTCGTCAGCCTTTTTTATTGCCGATTAAAAGCCCACTGCCTCTATCTTTACGACAATCCACCACATCGTCATTCCCAAGAGGGCGGAACGACTGAGTTGGGAATCTATAGCGGTTTCAGTGATCTACGAACAACCTCAATTCTGATAACAGTCACAAAAAAATTTCACCCACCGACTTTACTGTATAAAGAAACAGTATATACTGAGCTTATATACAGTATTGTTCAGTTATACAGGTAAATAAAAATGCTGGCTCATTTAAGTGTTAATAATTTCGCTATTGTTAAGTCTTTACAGCTAGAACTATCTAAAGGCATGACAACAATCACCGGGGAAACTGGTGCGGGTAAATCTATCGCTATCGATGCTTTAGGCTTATGTCTTGGGGGAAGATCCGATGCAGGAATGGTTCGACAAGGTGAAGAAAAAACCGAAGTCAGTGCCGCTTTTTTACTTGAGAACAATCTGCATGCAACCCGCTGGTTAGAAGACAACGAATTGCTTGATGGCAGTGAGTGCATCCTGCGCAGAACCATCTCAAAAGAAGGTCGTTCTCGTGCATTCATCAACGGTAGCCCTGTCCCTCTTTCGCAATTGAAATCACTTGGACAACTGTTGATCAACATCCATGGTCAACACGCGCATCACCAGTTGATGAAAAGCGATTATCAAATGGCCATGCTTGATCAATACGCAGGCCACTTGAACCTATTGAAATCGACACGTAATGCTTACCAAGCATGGCGACAAGCGGATAACCACTTAAAAGAGTTACGTGAGAATAGCCAGCAAAACCAAGCTCAAAAACAACTTCTTGAATACCAAATCAAAGAGTTAAATGAGCTGTCTATTGGGGAGGAAGAATATGAAGACCTCGAACAAGAGCATAAGCGCCTCTCCAATAGCGGAGAACTGGCCACAACCTGTCAGCAAGCTATCGAGCTTATTTATGAAGGCGAAGAAGTTAATGCGCTTGGTATTCTGCAATCGGCCAATAACTCCTTAATTCAGTTAGCTGAGCTAGATGAAAGATTGGCCGAGTTACCGAACTTGCTTTCTGAAGCCATTATTCAGATCGAAGAGACCAACAACGAGTTAAGAACCTACCTAGACAGCATTGATGTTGATCCCGGTCGTATGGCTTACGTTGAGGAGCGTTTCTCTAAAGTGATGTCGATGTCTCGTAAACACCACGTGTTACCTGAAGAGCTGTATAAGCACCATCAAGACTTACTACAACAAGTTGAAGCGCTTGATTGCTCTGATGAAAAATTGGAAGAACTGGCCAACGAGGTAGAAAACCAATACCAATCGTTCGTTGCTAAATCAGAGAAGCTTAATAAATCTCGAACTCGTTACGCAAAAGAGCTCAACAAGCTGATCACGCAAAGCATGCACGAACTGAGCATGGAAAAAGCGCAGTTTGCCATTGAAGTGAACAACACCAACACACACCCTTCTCCATTGGGTATGGATAACGTGACCTTCATTGTTTCGACCAACCCAGGCCAACCAATGCAGCCGATTGCGAAAGTGGCCTCTGGTGGTGAGTTATCACGAATCTCACTGGCGATTCAGGTGATCACAGCGCAAAAAGTGGATACACCAAGCCTGATTTTCGATGAAGTCGATGTGGGTATCAGTGGACCAACCGCTGCGGTTGTCGGAAAAATGCTACGTAAGCTGGGCGAATCGACACAAGTTATGTGCGTGACTCACTTACCTCAAGTTGCCGGTTGCGGTCACCAACAACTTTTTGTAGCGAAGAACACGAAATCAGGTAAAACCGAGACTCAAATGCACACGCTTGATGAGCAACAACGCGTTTCAGAGCTTGCTCGACTGCTTGGTGGCAGCCAGATTACCGAATCGACGCTTGCCAATGCAAAAGAGTTATTAATCGCAGCATAGGTTACATATTCAGCAACTTTCTGATAATTTACCGAAAATTCTTGGCAATTTTGCAACTTAATTCAAAATTGCCAGTCATAACAAGCTCAAAGCGCAAGGAGCTTTTTACTTCTTGCTGGAGCTTGTTTATTATCAGGCAGTATTTTAGCGAAGAAAGATCTCAAACTATGCGAATTAAAAAGTGGTTAGTTGCAGTTCCACTTGCACTAACAATGTTGACCGGTTGCTCTCTATTAGAGAAGTTGGTTTATCGAATTGACATCGATCAGGGTAACTATGTTGAACAGGAAGCTGTCGATCAGCTCAAGTTTGGCATGACAAAAACACAAGTTCGTTACGTTATGGGCTCACCTATGCTTATCGAAAATGGCTACCCAGATACGTGGTACTACATTTACCACCACACAAAAGGCCATGAAGACTCGATTCAAAAAAATCTTGTTGTTAACTTTGATGCAACGGGCACCTTAGTGACGATCAATGGTGATTTTGAAGCCAGTGATGAATTCTTCGAAAGCCTTCGCTAGCTTTCAACTAACAAAGCTTTCCAGTCAAAAGCAAGAATCGCAAAAGCCTGCTCATATGAGCAGGCTTTTTAATATCTGCTAACAAATGAGACTGTAGACTGTATTGTCTAACAAACAGATGAAAAAAAGCTCGCTAATGCGAGCTTCTTTATCATTCAAATTTGTTTGGTATTACGATTTAGCCGCCGCTTTCGCTTGTTCAGCACGCTTACGGCGAATTTCTTTTGGATCGGCTAACAGTGCTCGATAAATTTCGATACGATCTTTATCTCGAACGGTTGCATCTAACTTAACGTTGCGGCTGTATACGCCAACTTTATTTTTCGCCAAGTCGATTTCTGGATACAACTCTAAAACACCAGACTGCGCAATAATCTCTTCAACGGTCGCGTTCTTATTTACCACTAAGGTAAATACACGCTGCTCATGTGGAAGCGCAAACACAACTTCTACGTGGATCATATCTGATTCAATAGTCATGGCTTAGTAAACCTGTTTCGCTCGTTGAGTAAAAGCACTGACCATATTGCTTGTCAGTTCATTGAAAATCTTGCCAAATGCCATTTCAATCATTCGACTAGAAAATTCAAACTCTAGTTTAAGTTCAACCTTACATGCTTGGTCGTCTAGAGGAGTGAAATACCAGCCCCCCTCCAGCTTCTTAAACGGGCCATCTACCAGCTCCATTAAAATTTCAGCACCATCCGCCATTCGATTCGACGTAGTGAATGTTTTACTGATACCAGCTTTAGAGACATCAACCGAAGCCACCATCGCGGAATCTGAAGATTCGATCACACGAGAACCAGAACATCCTGGCAAAAACTCAGGATAACGAGCAACATCATTGACCAAGCTGAACATCTGGTCGGCACTAAAAGACACTAATGCTGAACGAGTAACCTTTGGCATATAGACTCCTGTTAAAGACAGCGTTACATTAACACAAACTGCAATTTTAATTGTATTGGGCCAGAGCGCAAATAAAAAGGATTCCCCAACTAGGGTGCAATCCGTATAATGAGGCCATTATGGCAAAGAATAAATCAAAATCAAAAGCCGGTAGTAATACCATTGCGCTTAATAAGAAAGCTCGCCACGAATATTTCATCGATGATGAGATAGAAGCGGGGCTTGAGCTACAAGGCTGGGAAGTAAAATCCCTACGTGAAGGCAAAACCAATATCGCAGAAAGCTACGTCTACATCCGAGATGGCGAAGCATTCATCAGTGGTATGACGATCACTCCGCTAACTCAAGCGAGTACTCATATCGTGGCGAACCCAACACGCATCCGTAAACTACTAATGTCGAGAAAAGAACTCGATAACCTTATCGGTCGTATTAACCGTGAAGGCATGACGCTTGTCGCAACCGCACTTTACTGGTCTCGCTCTTGGGCGAAGATTAAAGTTGGCGTAGCGAAAGGTAAAAAGCTGCACGATAAACGTACTGATATGAAAGAAAAAGATTGGGCGAGAGATAAAGCACGAATTATGAAGAGTAATTTGCGTTAATTTTAAGCACTTAAACGCACAGTGCTAGACAGGGTAAGCTTTTCTGGTACTATGCAATTAACACTTGGGGCTGATTTAGGATTCGACAGGAATTTTGAAGTCTGAGGTGCATGCCGTGGGGCGGTTGGCCACGTTAAAAGCCGCAAAAAAATAGTCGCAAACGACGAAAACTACGCACTAGCAGCTTAATAACCTGCTCAGAGCTCTCTTACCCTAGCTTCCGCTCGTAAGACGGGGACCAATAAGAGATCAAACCCAAACTAGCTAGCGCGGCTTCTCCCACCTGAGAGGAAAAGCGCGAATTATAATTCAGGTTAGCCTTTAACTAGCGTGTCGGTTCGCAGGTTGCTGGTGAAATTAAAGATCGACTAAGCATGTAGTACCAATGATGAATGATTTTTGGACGCGGGTTCAACTCCCGCCAGCTCCACCAAACGTTTGGAAAAGGCCACCTTCGGGTGGCCTTTTTTGTATTTAATTACATGTACTTACTTATAAAACACCACCTATTCTGCCTCATGATGCTTCATACTATCCCACGTTTTTAGTACCCAACTATTTACCTTATACTCAAATCACCACTTAAATTGGGTACTAAGGGAAACTAAATGCCAAGACGAGTTCCGCCTCTAACTGACGCTAAAGTTAAAAACACTCGAGCAACAGACAAAGAGCAAGTTCTTTCTGATGGGAATGGGTTACAGATCAGAGTATTGCCAAATGGAACTAAATCATGGCGGTACGTTTATACCAATCCAGCTTCAAGAAAGCGCGCTAGTATTTCCTTAGGAACCTATCCAACTACGACGCTCGCAACCGAAAGGATTCTAGTACAGGAACTCAGAGAGCTTGTAGCACAACGCATAGATCCCAAAGCTCACAAACTCCAAGAAAGAAAAAAGGAAGAAGCGAAAACTTTTGAGACAACCTTAGATACAGTCTCATAAGGTATAGTTTTTTATATATCCAGAGTCGCTCTATGAAACTTACCGCACTGCTTAAAAAGCACCTGAGCTAGGACTTTTTACCTCTAAATAAAACCAGGCAATAACAAGTTAAAAATAAAAACCATCATGCCACGCAAAAACAAGAACATAACACCACCAAACAAGCCAAAAACCAACTTAAAATTGACATTATATGCTTAATTAGTGATATTTTATGCCAATCTTAATTATAGCTAAAAACTGACAATGAGCACGACAACCACAACATCGGATACCATCCAAAATAAGACATGGAAAATGCCAGATACTCTGGTGCTAATTTTCTTTATCGCGTTGCTTGCGACTGCAATGACATATGTCATACCTGCAGGCATGTTTGAAACACAAGACATCAGCTATGTTTCTGATGGTGCAGAGAAAACTCGTACCGTTCTAGATCCAGCTTCATTTGCCTATCACACCGACCCCCAAGGCAACCCGATTTACAATACTGTCGGACTATTCGCCAGCGGTGGTGATATCGGCTTAATGAACTTCGTATTTGAAGGTTTAGTGTCTGGATCTAAGTGGGGTTCAGCAATCGGCGTTATCATGTTTATGCTTGTGATTGGCGGTGCTTTCGGCATTGTGATGCGCACAGGTACTATTGATAACGGTATCTTGCGTCTCATAGACAAAACCAAGGGCAGTCAATCGCTTTTCATTCCAGTATTATTTGCACTGTTCTCGCTCGGTGGGGCTGTATTTGGTATGGGTGAAGAAGCCGTCGCCTTTGCCATTATTATCGCGCCGCTAATGGTACGTATTGGCTATGATGGTATTACTACGGTAATGGTGACGTACGTAGCGACTCAGATTGGTTTTGCTGCTTCTTGGATGAACCCATTTTCTGTTGCTGTTGCCCAAGGCATTGCTGGTGTACCTGTCTTATCTGGGGCATCGGTGCGTATCGCTCTATGGGTTTTCTTCACCGCGCTCGGCATCGCTTTTACGATGTGGTATGCGAATTCGGTAAAGAAAGACCCTTCGAAATCTTACAGTAAAGCTGGTGATGTTTACTTCAAGAAGCAACAAGGAGACTTGACTCAATCACGTTGGAATATCGGCGATACGTTGGTGATTCTCACCGTGATAGCGAGCATGATCTGGGTTATTTGGGGTGTAGTGGTTCACGCATGGTACATTCCTGAAATTGCCTCTCAGTTTTTCACTATGGGATTTGTTGCTGGCTTAATCGGTGTTATTTTCCGATTAAATGATATGACCATCAACGACATGGCCGATTCATTTAAGGAAGGCGCAAGTGTGATGCTAGCGCCCGCTATTCTTGTGGGTAGTGCTAAAGGTATCTTGCTGATTTTAGGCGGCGGCAGCGATGCAACCGAGCCAAGCGTACTGAATTCAATCTTAAGCAGTGCGGGCGGTGTGATTAGTGCATTGCCAGAAGCGATGGCTGCTTGGCTGATGTTCGCCTTCCAAGCTATTTTCAACTTCTTTGTAACGTCAGGATCAGGGCAGGCAGCTCTAACGATGCCATTAATGGCGCCACTCGCCGATTTAGCAGGTGTGACTCGTCAAGTCGCGGTTTTAGCATTCCAGCTAGGTGATGGCTTTACCAATATCATCGTCCCAACATCAGCTTCTTTGATGGCAACACTAGGTGTATGCCGCATTGACTGGGGTGATTGGGCAAAATTCTGCTGGCGCTTTATCGTGCTGCTATTCTGCTTGTCGAGCGTTATTATTGTTGCGGCTCACCTGCTGGGTTTTGCATAACAGCGCCTTTCAATATTTACGTGTATCTCAATGGGCAGTTTACTGCCCATTTTTAATCACAGCTTTCAATAACAATCATCCAACACAGACTCAGAATAGATTGTGAACCAGAGACAAAGGAAACTAGTGTGAGAAAAACTACTTATACCAATGATGTTCTAAATGGACACCCTGTAATATCTCAACTCAATGTTGATGACTTACCGATGGGATGCCATCGTTTCTGGTTTGAGGCACAAACTAACGGTGTTGGTCAAAATCATCATTTACCTGTGGTCGTCTATCGCGGTGAGCAAAGTCAAAATGCTCGCAAAATAATGGTAACGGCAGGCGTTCATGGTGATGAATTAAATGGAGTTATTACCGCACAGAAGGTCATTCAAAAGCTCGTAAACGAGGAGATACACGGCACAGTCATCATTATTCCGATGATTAATGTGTCAGGTATGTTGATGCACAGCCGAGATTTTATTTCATCGGATCCGGATGCATCCCCAGCAAACCTTAACCGTATATTCCCTGGAAACCCGAACGGTGATGCCTCACAACGTTTTACACATTCAATTTGGCAGAACCTACTCAGCCATAATGCGGATCTTGCTATCGATCTGCATACCCAAACTCGCGGAGCAGAGTATCCTTTGTATGTCTTTGCCGATTATCGAATCCCCGCAGCAATCAAAATGGCTCGATTGATCAATCCTGACTGTATTTTTGATGATCCAGGTGATGATGGCGTTTTAGAAACGCAGCTCAATAAAAGTGGTACGCCCGCTATCACCGTCGAGGTTGGTTCTGGAAAGGTTTTACAACCCGACCTCATTGAGCGTTCAGTGAATGGCGTGATGAATATCCTGCACTCGGAAAATATCATCTCTACAAAGATAGATCAGCCTCACTATGCCTGCTTTGAAGGCAAAGAAACGGTGACCATTAGAGCCAATGTCGGTGGTTTCGCTCTCCCTCAAGTTAAGGTCAGTGAATCAGTACAATCAAAACAATTGATTTCAATTCAATATGATAGTTTTGGTTCTGAAAAACAACGTTATTACGCCCCTGCTGATGGCTATGTACTCAGTGTCAATCAAGATCCGATGCGTGAACCGGGCGCTTTGTTAGTCAGACTATTGAAGTAACACGTCACTTCATCAAATGGCTCTTTACTGATGGCATTTGAGTCGTTAACCCATATTGTGAAAAGGGGATAACTCGGCAGAGCTATCCCCTTATTATTACTTATAAATATTAATCACTTACTGTGATCGGTATGACTATGATTAGTATTACTGCTGAGAAAGCCCAGTACCACTGCGCCAACCATGACTGCACAAACAATGGCAAATAGACGTGTCATTTGTGCCGAGAGGGACGCAGATCCTGGGTGGCTGATGATCTGATAAGCCAAGGTCGTAAAATTAGTAAACAAGAGCTGATAAATCGTCAGATTCGCCTGCCGCCTGATAGCAAAACACGCAAGTTGCAAACCACACACCAAACTCACGCCATAAATAACCAAGATTGGAGCGCCTGACACCATCATGATCATCACAGGTAACGTAAACAGAATGCCAACGCCAGTGGTGACAAGCTTGTTTCGGCTGAATGTACGGTGGTCGTGATTCGATGGGCTTTTCAACATACTGCCAAGCGTAATCGCAATCAACATCGTTTGTGACACCGAATTTCCTACCAAAATCGCCAGCACAACCACAACCGCGGTCGCTTTAAATGCAACCATGATATAGTCACCAGTAGTGGGCGCATCGGAAACGGCCGCAGTCGGAAGGACATTCACTTCATCCCCCGGGAACAACCAGAACCCCAAGTAAGTGACGATCAAAGCTATCACCAGCTTTTCAAAGAACAATAGGGGTAATCCCGCCATTGGGAGATGCATCTGCTTGTTGGCCACCACCATCACGATGACCACGATAATGGTCAGTGTCGCGATGATATCTTTTGTATTCTGATGGCTACGCTGATAACTCCAGAACAGCAATAGCCAGCAATAGAGGACAAAACCGGTTGGCGAATCGACCAATACACTACCAAAAAACACCACACCAAAGCTGATTAAGATTAATGCAACAATCACCTTTAATATTAAATTAATCGGTGGTTTGGATGGCATCAATGTCATGAACATCACAACAAATATGGGCGACAAAACAGCGAGCATCTGCCCACTTTGTTGATGGTAGAACAATAGCGAAAGCGGCAGTAACACCAATCGAATAATGGAGTTAGCTGAGCTATGAAACATAAGTCCACACGCTTAGAATTCTCATCCAAAGCTGAGCAAGCCACTCACCTGGGGTACTTTGCTCTGTCATGACAGCCACTGTGGCTTGTGAACCAAAACGAATGTTGCTTGGAACCTCACCATGATCAAACACAATATTGACTGGGTAGCGCTGCGCGGCAATAGAATTGGTGTCTGAATTTAAAAAGCCAGTCTCTTGGTCAGTGCTATTGCTGCCACCCGTTCCCCAACCAATGCTATCAACCGTGCCGTATAGCACTCGCCCCGGTAACGCATCCAATACGATCTCAACTCTTTGCCCGACTTGTATATGCTCTAGCGAGTTTTCTCTGTATAACGCAGATATCCACACCTCTCGCGGATCAACAAAGGTCAAAACAGGTGAGCCTGCGGTTGCTCGCTGGCCTACCGTCAGTTGTAGGTTACTCACCACGCCATGAGAAGGAGCCATCACTTGGGTTTTCTGTAAGTTGAGCTGAGCCTGCTCAAGGGCTGCAATCGCCGCCAACACTTGTGGATTATCACTCCCTTCTGGCCCTAACGCTTGTTTTGCCTGAACCAAAGAGGCTTCTGCGGCTTTCAATGACGCTTCAGCACGATCACGATTCTCTATGGCGTTGTCTAATTCAGAGCGGCTAACCAGCCCTTTACTGGCGAGTTCACTCACTCGACTCGCTTGCTCTCGAGAATTATCCCGAGCCGCAACCGCCTCGGTCACTTTCGCTTGTGCAACGTTAACCGCCGCTGTGCTTGCGCCAATATTTTGGCCTACTTGAGCAAGATTCGCTTCAGCGGAACGCAAACTGATCTGATAGTTTCGAGCATCAATTTCAAACAACACTTGGTTCGTTTCAACGACCTGATTATTTTCAGTTTGCACAGACGTGATATTGCCAGAAACTTCAGGAGCAATACGCACAATATAAGAGTGAACACGGGCGATCCCCGTCATTGGTGTGACGCGGTCGGCCCACAAACTGTAAAGCCACACTACTAAAATAACCGAAATAATAATTAAACTAAGCTTACGCGAAGATTTTTCTGCTTTTGACATGCTCTCTCTCTCGATCCGACAGCACGATTTACTCGCCTGCCGAATACGATGTTTTAAAAATTAAAGTGAATTCCACTTCATTGTAGTCTAGTCGATCTGTCTCTTGAGTAAAAACAAACGATTACTTGAAATATTGTCACGGCAACAATTAACAATCAACAAAAAGCCACACATCCCATTAATGAAATGTGTGGCTGTTTAGATCTGTTCTGCTACGAACTTAGATAAGTTTAGGGGTTACTCCATATCACCTAACAAGTAATCTTCATCGCTGCTCACTACTGCACCGTGCTTCAAGAAGTTCTTACCTAGGATCATGCTGTATTCGAAGCGAGAACGGTCTTGAAGGTTTACCCTCACCTCTTTCTCTAGGTCTCCGAGCTTAACCTTCATTTCTACCACAGGGCGAATGTTCACCTTCTCGCCTTTCTTGGCTTTGATACGCATTACATCAATCACTGGCTTGGTGAAATCTTGCTTATCGCCTTGGTTGTTTTGATAGGTAAAGCTCACCATGTCTTGGCCATCTTTCTTAAATCGTTTGATGTTGACTGCGTTCATTGAGCTTACATCCGCACCAGTGTCGAGCTTGGCCGGGAACTTCATGCCGTTCACTTCTACTACTTCAATATGCCCAACTTTAAACAGTGGTTCGGCTTTCAGAAGGTAATCAGAACGCGTATTAACGTAAACGCCCTCTTTTGCCATCTTCTTGCCTAAAATAAAGTACGCTTCTTTCTCATTTGTATTGAGCACGTCGATGGCGAACTCTTGCGTACGCACTTTTCCAGACACCGCAAACTCACCACTTACAACAGGGCGAGTATCATCCCCGACTTTAAGCTTCTTAATAATTGGCTTGGTCACCTTCTGCTTCTCACCATTTACATCCGTAAGATAAAATTCAACGGAAGCATCTTTGCCTTTACCTGTCATTTCAAAACTGTCGACCTTCAGCAAAGGTGTATTGACAGTGAAAGAAGCCACAGCCTTAAGCGGGAAGTCATCTAGGGTGATGTCCTCTTCCGGCGAGATAATCATAGGCTCACCAGACTCAGCCACATCACTAAAGTTCTCTGAACCTTCTAATAAAATATTCTCAGCACTGGTGTCAATCATGAAGAGTTCGCTGGCGGTGTTGGTTCCAAATCTCAACTGCGACTCACTACTCGAGCGCTCACGTAGGTACACCAGAACGTCTTTAGTCGTGTTTTCATCGAGTTGAACAGGCACATACACCAAAGGTCTCTTCTTACCGCTCACGCTTAACATACGAACCAACGGCAATGTCATCTCTTTTTGCTTGCCGTCGTTGTCGAACATATCAAACGTCACTTCACTGTTCTTCTTATCTATATCGATGTCTTTTGCATGAAGGATGCTGTAGCGATTTTTTAATGAGAAGGTCGCGTTCATCGCCATTCCAGAGATAGACACCACCTCTTTTCGGCCAACAACGGTCGCGTTCTCTTGCTCTTGTAAATAGTCATAACCTGCAAACACCAGCGCGTTATCCGCAAGGAAGGTTTTACCAATCAGCACTGGCGCAGAGAAGTGGCTTCTGTCGGTCAGGTTAACGTCGGTTTTTAGCTCTTGGTCTGCAATGGTGAGCGACATTTTTACGGTAGGGCGAAGCAAAGGCGTGCTGCTGGTGCGGCTGCGTATCATGCTGACACGCTCTAAAGGCGCTTCGATTAATACCATGTCTCCCGTCCGCGGGTTTTGAACCTTAAAAGACACCACAGCCTCATATTTCGCAAAGGTACTGCCATCCCAATCATCGTAATCAACATCGGAATTGTTCAACAGGTCTTCGGTTAACGCCGCCATCAACTCTTGGTCTTTGAGATTTTGGTAATCGGGATTAGAGCTCTTCACATGAATGTCTTCAGCATGCATAGAAGTGGTTTCCGCACCGGTATCAATTTTACCAATGAAAGGAACGTCTTTAAGCCCTTGAACACTAGAGAGGTACACGTTCTCTGTACGGCCTAATACCGCCTTACCATCGAGTTCGTAAGTGGGATTTTGAGTGGTAGGTGAAGTGTCAGTAGCCAAAGTGTATTGTGAAAAAAGTAGAGTGCTTAAAAGAGTTAGAGCCAAAGGTATCTTTTTCATTAGTTGGTCCGTTGTGATCAGTTCACTAATAATACTGGCGTTTGCGCGAAGAGTTCCCCCACCAGCAATGGTTCTCACATAACGTTAACGCTATGAGTTTTTAAATGACAAACCGATGACTTTGCGCTGCATTCGCTTATCGATTATTGACTAATGGATACCCAATAACCTTTTCAATGCTCGGTGTTCTATTGAAGAAATGAATACAAAAAAGGCCAACGACGAGCGCTGACCTTAGCTATTCAAAACACACCTGAAGCGAGTTTAACTTGCTAAAACACAAACGGTTCTAGATAAACATAGCACTAAAAAGTCCCGACTGTTTTCTTTGCACAGATAGCGCGAGCTTTTTCTGCGTCCTCACCTTTATTTTTGAGATAGCACTGTCGATAAGATTTGACGTAGCGCTCAAATAACACCTCGGCTTCAGGTTGTGGTTTAGAGAGCAGTTGGTTAACGAACTTTCTTGATCCAACCTCAAAATGCTGAGTATCGATTGGGCTATTCCAATCCCCTCCCCAGATCATAAATCCGTGATGGGCAAACAGCTCCACCACATCTTCAGCCATGCCGCGGCGTTCAATTTCATCACGAGCACGAAAACGAGTACGGTTCACATAACGAGTCGCAGATTGTGAAGGCTTTACCGTGATTCTTCCGTTGCTATCAAACTCTAAGAAAGGGTTTTGAACTGGGTTGATGTCGATTGCCACACCATAGGCATGTTTCGACCAACCTCCTCCGCCTGTAATAGGACGAGCGTTAAAGGCGCTGCTGTTGTTCGCATCCATTGAGGCGCTATCATCACCTCTGAATTCACGCATTAAGCGAGCGGAATGAAGAGGAAAATTGCGCTGTTTGAGCTCTGAAAAGATTTGTTCAACAGCAGGCGCAATAACATCAAGCACGATCATATTGCCCTGTTGCGTTTCCCCTTTGAAACTAATGAAATCGAAATCCACTTTGGATAGTCGCTCACAACCAACGGGCGCACCACTACTCAAGACATTGTTCTTTTTCATCATGTCGCATTGCCATTGAGATATAGGAGCGACTTGGGCATAACTCACTGCACTGAGCACAGTGGCCAGACAGCCGACAATAAAACGTTTCATATCAAAAACTCAAAATAGTAAGAGTGAAAAGTAGCAGAAGTTGGAAAATAGCATATTAAGCCAAGTTGAGCGCACGCTTTGTTAGCGTGTTTTGTTCCAGTAAACAATCTCTCTAACTCGTCCGTTCTGATCCTTGTCAGCTTCTCCACCAACATCAGAAAGTTCAGGTAAGGTCGATAATTGCGGAGCGTAATAGGCAACTAACATAAGTACGAACGCATCGTAAATATCGTCTATCGCGGCGTCTTTACGTTTGGTATTTGAAATGGCCAACGACAAGCGGTCACACCATTGAGGGGATAGCTGCTGAATAATAGAAAGCCGTTCCTCTTTGCCTTCTTGCGTTCGTTTTGAAAACGTCAGCGGTTCGTCTTTCAATGCTGCAAACACCACTTCAGGATGTGATTCCCTGATAGAAAGATTGGGATGAGTTTCAATGAGCTCATCAAGCTCGCGAATCTTGGGCACAATTCCCCAAGTCTGTTTAGAAAACTTCTTATCAAGCTGCTCCACATTGGCACTGCACGCCGCAATGTAATCGGTTTGGTAAACCGCCTCACGACACGGAACCGGAAACACCGAAGAACCACGTTTACTGGTTAGAAAACGCCTTGCTGCTTTGTCACACAAGCGATCTGGAGTTTGTGCATCACTAAAACCAATAGGCATATCGATAAGCGCCGTTGAACCGATAAGATCACTCGCTAGCTCATCGAGGGTGTTTACCACTTTAAACGCAGGTATCTCATTGTCAGAGACAATCCAAGCGATCCAACCCGACTTGCAGCCATCAATTCCGATGTATTTCATTATGTTCTCGATGATTAGTTTGTTGAGGGTTATTTGGGATAACTAGCCCACTTAATGATCAGTGCCACTCACTAATCAGCAGTCTGCTTTTTACACCACGTACCTGCAAGCCCATTGCATCGAACACCTCTTCAAAGTCTCGACACTGCGCAGGGATGTTAGGTAACGAAAGCGCGGCTTCTGAAAAGAATTGTTGTTCAAAATGAGCCGAATCGTTCCAAGCGAGTTGCCACCACTCTAGAATCCTCGACTTAGACGAGCGCAGCTTTTCAGCCGTAGGAACTTTATCACTTTTACTTAAGTTCTCTTTGCTTGTAGTAGGAAAGAGGTTCCACTTATCGTTGTTTGGCCAGTAAGCGAAAGGCAAACAGTGATCAACGTGATACTCATTTTTTAATGATTTTCCACTCCACACGCTGACAATGTCGGCACGATCAGATCTAAGTTGCTCGACACGTTTACGCACATCGCGAGTATCATGGTTTTGATCGATCCATACCAAGCAGTCGTGATAAGTCTGTAGTGAAATGCTTCGCTGTCGGTTCAACTCGAAACGCTGCATCTCCATGACCCATTGATTCACCACCAGTGGTTCAATCCAAGAGTGGTAGATTCTAAAGCACTCCCACAGGCTTTCATCGAGAGTAAAATAACCAAAACTTTCTAAGAACTCACTATCAATGACCAGTGATTCTCGGCTCTTCCGTCGTTTGTGAGGTGGGTATATATCGAATAGTCGGTTGTCTTTCGAGCCTTGATAAATGAAAGTCACAGGTCCTGATTTAATGGTACTGATCGTTTGTGAAAATAGCTTTTGTAGAGCCTTGGCTTCATCGCCGAGAAACATAGCGCCTATCGCTAGATCATCAGCACTTAAGTGTTTGAGTTTATTCCAACCATCCTCTTTTACAAACCCAAGTCCCTTCGTTGTGTTGCTATTTTGCTGAATCCCAGCGCCTTCTATGTCGATATCAATCAGTCGCTTAAACTGCCTAACCCAATACAGAGCAACCAAGCCCACTGGTAGAGAAATTTTCCCATCAGTTCGATCAATCACAGCGCCTGAATGCGCATCAGCAATTCTCAGTAGAGTTCTCAACAAAGCCAACTTGTATGTGGCCGACTTGTTGTCATTCACAATAATGTGGCGCACCTTGTTCAAGTCACCGGAGCCATCGTCTGGTAGTGTCATCACCACGGTTTGCCACCACACCTCACTGCGGTTCAATGTATCTTGGCTATCATCAACATGACGAACCAACAAGGCGCTGTTTTTTGATAAACGCTCGAGCTCTTCAACCGAGACTTCATAGCCTTGTCGACTGTCTTGAAACTCCCCATGACGCAGAGTGATCACCAACTTGCCATTTGGAGCTAGCAAGTTAGACAACTTTCTAAATGCGCGCTCTCGATGAGACGGAGCGAGATGCATCCAAACCGCACTGACCAATATCAAGTCAAAACGCATTCCGAGGTTTTCAGTCCGGCTAAGCGAGGGAAGTGAATCATCAATCCAGGTAACACTTGGGCCTGTATATTTCGAGCCTTGTTCGCGTAATGAAGCACTTGGTTCTATCGCAATAACATCAGCTCCGGCATTGTGCATCCATAGCGCATCACGACCGCATCCAGCACCAACATCTAGTACTTTATCGCCCTCTAAAGGCCAGTAAGCTTGCCAGCTTTTATGTACCGTCTCGAACGTAACTGAGTTGTACTGCTGGCAAAGTGTGTGAGCATTTTTATCGTAAAAAGGAATCGATGAGGACATATGCGCTATTGGAGTAAGGAGTCTATCTCAATAGTAATGGGGAGCTTAGGCGATTGCTAGCAGCTCATGCAAGTTCAGCCACACCGAGCAATATTTATCGTTAGTGACTGTTTTATATCAATATCCACCTAATGAGTGCATCAGGCGAATCAGTCTCGTCAGCAAAACAAAAACAAACAAGGTGCAAGCTGACGTGCGAACAGAGATAATTGTTTGAAGATGATTAACTCGCCTCAAGCACCAAACCGATAGAAAACTAATGAACACATACTCGCACATAGATACCCCATTCAATCTGCGCCACACCTGTTGGTTTTGTGGTGAGCCTTCCAGTAACCTTGTTGAATTTCCTAAGACAGCGCAGGCTGTTGCCAAGATAGGCCATTCACCGATAGCACTGCCGGCTTGTAATGAGTGTGCGAGAATTAACTATTCAAAGAATCTGACCTCAATTTGGTCTGTGCGCGATCAGATAAAACACACTCTGATAGACAAGTACGCTAAGCACCTTGGCATCGGTGAGAACTGGACGGAGCAAGAGCTTATTGATTCTGATTTCTCGGGTTCGACGCTCGGTGGGTTTGGGCGCAGCGCTTGGAAGATGTATCAAATCGCCAAGCAACGCGTCGATTATAAAGGCTGGCCTTTGTCGGTTGATGACATCCCACTTGAGGTATACGACGAAACCAGTGGCTTTGAGTTTGACGGTACTCGTTATGCCTCAATCAATTCATGTATCGACTATTTCACCAAGGCAGCAGGCGTAGACAAAGAGCTGTTGTCGCAGCTTGTCGACATCGTTTCATCAGAAAGGTTTAGCTACGCACTGCGAATCACCAAGCTGAACAAGAATGTCTCTAATACCAAGCGCTCGGAGATCGTCGAAGAGGTACTACAACAAGAGTCTGAACAAGAAGAGATACTGCTTGAGCAAGCTAATTCAATGTTTAACCCAAACGTCGAAGAGGTGAATATTTCAGGCTCAATAGCGCCTGTATTTGCCATTCAGTGGGCGCTGGCTAACAAGGTTAAAGATTTAGCCCACCTTTGTGCTCTCGAAGATGAGTATTTTGACTATTTCGAGCACCTCGGCGGCCCTGCAGCTTTCATGTCTTATAACGGCCTACAACTCTACTTAGAATCGCGTCAAGATCCGGAATGGGTAGAAAAATCGGATCCAAATAAACAGTATTGGTGATCATGAGCCATTACTGGTGAACACGTGTAAGCTCGATAACTGTGTCAAACATCCATTGTTAGTCCTTGTTTTATATAAAGATCTAAAAATAGCCCCCTATCACAGTTAATTGTTGCAATTCAGTTAAATAGAGTGAAGACTTCAAGCATCTAAAACTATTTAATCACTGCCATCTTGCGGTGAGTAAGGAGTGAATTGTGCTTGCTGTTCTTCGTATTATTTTGGCTACGGTGTTTATTATTTTCACCACTCTATGTGCTTTTGTTTACTGCTTGTTTAGCCCCAAGAACCCCAAGCATGTGTACGTTTTCTGTCGTTGGTTCAACCAACTCCAAAAGATCATCGGTGTAAAACTGGTGCAACGCGGCCTAGACAATGCCCCGACACCAGAAAACAGCGTCTACATCTCTAACCACCAAAGCATATTGGATTTTGTGACCGATCCAGGAATGCTAAGACCACGCACTGTTTCATTGGGCAAACGCGATTTGTTGTACGTGCCTTTCTTTGGCCTGCTGTATTGGATCACCGGTAACATCATGATTAACCGCGAAGACAAATCCAAAGCACGCGATACCATCAAGCAAGTGGCGGAAGCGATTCATCAGAGAGATCTGTCTGTTTGGGTTTACCCGGAAGGAACCCGTAGTAAAGGGCGTGGACTACTGCCATTCAAAACAGGCGCTTTCCGAATGGCAATTGAAGCTGGTGTGCCTATCACCCCGATGTGTACTAGCACCACGCACAATAAGATCGACTTTAATCGTGCCAATAATGGCATTGTGATCACCGAGATGTTGGAACCTATCGATGTATCCGGATACAAGCTTAGCGATGCGAGAGAGTTGGCCAATCGCTGTCACGCACTCATGGCAGAGAAAATAGCAGAGCTTGATGCCGAAGTGGCTCGTTTAGAGGCGCAGCAAAAAACAGAGTTGGATTCAGATCGTTCTTCTACGAACTAACTCGCAACGAAACCACTGAGTCATCGCTCAGTTACTTAAAAAGACACTCAACGATCGCAACTCTCATTGTTCTTGTTTTACTTGCTGGCGCTTATCCGCAAAATAAAAACAGGCGTTATCTGCCTTATAGAGCAATGGGAGTAAACGATGGAAGTGATTCACCATGGTGGCAAACATACTGTCACAGGATCTTGTCACGAATTAAGAGATTCAGGCCAAGCGGTGCTCATCGATTGTGGCCTTTTTCAAGGTTTAGATCTTCAAGGTAAAAAGCTTCAAGGTGCGGACACTCGCCCTCTTGATATTGAATTTGAAACATCCCACCTCAACGCTCTGCTGCTGACCCATACTCACATTGATCATATTGGCCGATTACCTTGGTTACTCGCCAGTGGGTTTAACCAACCGATTTATTGCACGCAAGCCACCGCTGAACTTGCCCCTTTAATGATTGAGGATGGCTTAAAGCTGCAAGGACTCAGCAATAAACAGTCGAAGCTGATACTCAAAAAGATTCATTCGTTAATTGCTCCCAAGCCTTACGGGGAATGGTTTCCAATCACGTCTAAACAGCAAAACAACGGAAAGGATCATGATAGGCCAAATACTCTGTATGCTCGCTTTCAACCTGCGGGGCACATCTTAGGTTCTGCCTATATCGAGATTAAGTTACCCAACCAAGAGGTGGTAGTCTTCTCTGGCGATTTAGGCCCAAGTAACACACCACTACTGCCCGATCCAAAGCCACCACGACAAGCCGACTATCTGTTTATCGAATCCACTTATGGCACCAGTACACATGATGATATTGCTACGCGAGCTGAGCGTCTCAAAGCAATCATTGATCGTTCACTGCTCGACGGTGGCGTTATTCTAATTCCGGCATTTAGTATCGGCAGAACGCAGGAATTGCTTTTTGATATCGAACACCTGATCTTTGAGCATCAACTCAGTAGCGATATTCCTATTATTCTCGATTCTCCGATGGCTCAAAAAGTGACGCGTTCATACCGACGTTTTAAAGAGTTGTGGGGACAAGAAGCAAAGCAGCGTCTTGAACTGAAACGCCACCCACTCGCTTTTGAGCAGTGCATTACCGTCGATGGACATAGAATGCACAAGAAAATCGTGAATCGCCTCAAGTCGACAGGTGAACCCGCGATTGTGGTCGCAGCTTCTGGGATGTGTCAGGGTGGTAGGATAATGAACTACTTATCAGCTTTACTTCCCGATAAACGCACCGATGTAATTTTAGCAGGCTATCAAGCTCACGGAACGCTCGGGCGAGAGCTACAACAAGGAGAAAAACAGGTTTCCATCGATAACCAACACGTTGAGGTGAAGGCTCAGATCCATAGTATGTCTGGCTACTCTGCTCATGCTGATAAAGATGATCTCAATCGATTTATAGAAGAAATAACCGTGCCACCCAAAGAGGTACATTTGATTCACGGAGATTCAAACACTCAGTCTGAGTTCGCTCAAGCTTTGGTTGGAAAAGGATTTAAAGTCGTTTAAAACAGGCGATTGATTCACGATTTCTGATTGCGGTAATCCTTACGGAAAGTTCTAAAAATCACTACTGATATTTTAAATAATACCTCCCCTTAAACCTGCCTAATTTCACTATATCGGTGATATATTCTTGCGTCTTTACCGTCGTAATGTGTTAACAGTCATTAGTACTGAACAACGTTTCCTCTCATTTTTCTTCTACTTTCCCTTCTGACACATATTGTGAGTTTCGAAAATTTGTATTAATCACTATTTATTCACTTTACAAACCGACACTAAAAACAACCAATTGCATATCAATTTTAATGAAACGATTATCAAATTAGCACTAAGCGTTAACAAACACTCCCTGTAACATGCTTTATGTCACAGTAATCCTAATAGGCAGTTAAATAATTTAACACTAAGGTTACAAGTGAAGTATTGTGTTGTTCGAAAAACAATCATAAGCAAAACTAACAGGGAAAATACTCATGCAGTCATTCGTTGATTTTTTGAATGGAATAATCTGGAGCCCAGTACTTATCTACCTATGTTTAGGTGCAGGTTTGTTCTACTCCATCATGACTCGATTTGTTCAAATCCGTCACTTCTTTGAAATGTGGCGCTTGCTACTATCGGGTAAAAGCTCATCAAAAGGCATCTCGTCTTTCCAAGCTCTAGCCGTTTCGCTATCTGGCCGTGTAGGTACAGGTAACATTGCTGGTGTTGCTGCCGCTATCGGTTTCGGTGGCCCAGGTGCAGTATTCTGGATGTGGGTTGTAGCCTTCTTTGGCGCCGCGACTGCTTATGCAGAATCTACGCTAGCGCAAATCTACAAAGAAGAAGACGAAGGCCAGTTCCGTGGTGGTCCGGCTTACTACATTGAAAAAGCAATGGGTCAGAAGTGGTACGCATGGATCTTCGCAATCGCGACTATTTTTGCATGTGGTATTTTGCTTCCAGGTGTTCAGTCAAACAGTATTGGTAATGCTGTAGAAGCTGCATTTGGTTCAGGTGACATGATTGAAACAGCTGTCGGTACATTCAGTTTCGCTAAAATTTTCACCGGTACTGTTGTTGCAATCATCCTTGCTTTCATCATCTTTGGTGGTGTTAAACGTATTGCGAACTTCACACAAATCGTTGTTCCTTTCATGGCATTGGCTTACATCATCATCGCGTTCGTTATCATTCTGCTAAACATCAGCCAAGTGCCAACGGTTTTCGCAATGATTGTTGGTGATGCATTCACACCTATGGCAGGCTTCGGTGCTGCAATTGGTTGGGGTGTTAAACGTGGTGTTTACTCAAACGAAGCGGGTCAAGGTACTGGTCCTCACGCGGCAGCGGCTGCAAGTGTTGATCACCCAGCTCAGCAAGGTTTGGTACAAGCATTCTCTATCTACATCGATACTCTTCTAGTATGTTCTGCTACAGCGTTCATGATCATCATCACTGGTGCTTACAACGTTCACGGCGGCGCTGAGGGTGTGTTCCTTGTTCAGAACCTAGCAGCAAACATCGGTGCGAATGGTCCTGTATTTACACAGCTTGCTATTGAAAGTGCACTACCAGGCATTGGTAAGCCATTCATCGCATTTGCTCTGTTCTTCTTCGCATTTACAACGATTCTTGCTTACTACTACATCGCAGAAACGAATATTGCTTACCTACGTCGTACCATCAAGATCCCTGGCATGATGTTCGTACTTAAGCTTGTTCTTATCACTGCAGTTTTCTATGGCACAGTTAAAACAGCGAACCTTGCATGGGCAATGGGTGATGTTGGTGTTGGCTTGATGGCATGGTTAAACATCGTTGGTATTCTGATCATCTTCTTCATGTCTAAGCCTGCGCTTAAAGCTCTAGCTGACTACGAAGAACAGCAGAAACAAGGCGTAACTGAGTACACGTTCAACCCTGTAAAACTAGGCATTAAAGGTGCTACTTACTGGGAAGAGAAGTACAAGCGTAAAACAGGCAAGTCTCCAGAAGCAGAAGCTGCAGACACTAAACCTGTAGAGCAACCTTCAGCTTAAGCTTTCCTTAGCAAATAGATCGCTTTAACAAATAGTGCTATTAATAACGCATAAAAAAGGGGTTAGCTATTTCGGCTAACCCCTTTTGTTTTATTCATAACCAATAAATGGCTTATAACAAACTAACTGTTCCCGAGTTAGAGTATTAAGCAGCGATTTCTTGTGTTGCCATTTGAGGCGCTTTCTTCTCACCGATAGGCAGTACTGTGCGGCCGTATTCGTTGTTGATTACTTGTGCCATTGCAAAGTAGATAGCTGAAGCGCCACAGAAGATACCTTCAAAACCAGCGATAGTGCCGATTAGTTGACTGCCAGTGAAATCACGAGCTGCAAGTAGGAAGAACAAGATAGTTAGTGAACCGAATACTACTTGCTTCGCCACTGGGTAGCATAGAGAGCCGATGAACATGAAGCCTGTGAAGATGCCCCATAGTAGTAGGTACCAACCCATGAATGCTGCAGGGCTTGCAGGTAGGCCCATGTAAGGCATCACGATTAAACCAACCAAAGACAACCAGAATAGGCCGTAAGAAGTAAACGCAGTTGTACCGAACGTGTCACCACGTTTGAAACACATTGTGCCCACGATAACTTGGCTCAAACCACCGTAAAAAATACCCATAGCAAGAATCATTGAATCGATTGGAAAGAAACCTGCGTTGTGGATATTAAGAAGAATAGTGGTCATACCGAAACCCATTAAGCCTAGTGGCGCTGGGTTAGCTAGTTTGGTCGACATTGCGAATTTACCTTATTAAAGTGGTTGATTAAAAAAAAGCGATAAAAATTATCAGAAAATTTTAATCTATAAACTGTACAACTAGGTAATCCAGTTATCGAAAACTAAGATTGTGTAAATGATCTTATGGAAGATTAGTTTCATAACAACGCTAATTAATTCATAGAACCTATAAGTAAACAAATTCCCTGTCACGTATCGACTCATTTGATCGTCATTCCAGAATCGAGGGACGAGATATCTGGAATCTCCTTTTAGACATAAGCACCGACGATAAACGCCAGAGACTCCCTACCACGTTCGTTCCTCACTGTAGGGAATGACGGAGGTTTGCTTAGATGCGGGTAACGAGATACGGGATGCGAAGAGCGCGTTCAGATTGAGCAAGCGAGAAACTAAATTGCAAACACGAGTAATAATAGGGCGAGCTTTTCGTTACTTGTTTACTCGCATCCCGTATCTAGTCTCTCATTTGTAATCTTAAATTACGCTTGTTGTGGTTTAGATTCAGGCACTTGAGATTGAACTTCTGAAGAAGCGTTTTTACTCGCGTCGCGCTTGGCTAACAGAGTTACAAGAATAAGCTGAGCAACAAGAGCGCCTAACACAACCAATGCACTTCCCGTAAAGCCTGCGACTACAAAACTAATCAGAGCAATAGAGCCGTTCATCAATGCGTAAGGTAGCTGCGTCTTAAAGTGTTCAAACTGATCACACCCAGCCCCGGTTGAAGAAAGAATCGTGGTTTCAGAGATCGGTGAGCAGTGATCACCAAACAAGCCACCCGATAACACGGCACCAATCGCGACGAGAAGCGGAGCATCTATCGCAATCGCGGTTGGAATAACTAAAGGCATCATTATCGCGAAGGTTCCCCACGATGAGCCCGTTGCGAATGAGATAATGGCAGACAGCAAGAACGCGACCGCAGGTACTAACCAGTAAGGGAAACCGCTCTGTGCTTGCTCAGCAATATAAGCCGCTGCACCCAACTCTTTACCAACGGTGCTTAATGCCCAAGCCAATACCAAGATGATCGCGACTGGCATCATGTTTCCCATGCCTTTTAAGTACACAGAAACACCATCAGACAACTTTCTTACACCGTAGTAAGCCATTAACGAAATTAATGTAATCGCCGCAAAGAAATAAGCCGATGATAACGCCGCTCTAAATGATGAACCTGCGACCTTTTGGAACGGGAAGCCTTGTGGAACCAACATGGCACACAACACCACCAGCATCACTAACAATGGTGCCCAGACAAAAGATGCCTTTGCATTTTTATGCGAGAACGGATTTAGTGATTCGTTATTCACGCCAGAGTTAATTCCCGCCTGGCAATCACGCTCGGCTTTTGCCATTGGCCCAAAGTCTAAACCTTTAACGGACACAAGCGGAACGATGAAAATCGCAAGAAATGCGTAGAACTGAAAAGGAATCGCACCGATGAAGGCATCCCAATCGGACATGTTGACATTCAACGCCGTGAACTCTTTCTGAATAAGGCTCATGATGTAAACACCCCATCCAATGAAAGGGATAAGAATAGCAACGGGCGACGAGGTTGAATCAATGATGAATGCTAGCTTCTGTCTAGAAAGTTTCAGTTTATCGAAAAGGGGACGAAAAACAGGGCCAACAATTAAAGGGGTGCCTAAGTCTGAGAAAAATATAACGATTCCACCCAACCATGCTGACAATTGAGCTTGGCATTTATTGCTTACCCACTGAGTCACTCGCTTTGCAAACGCGACGCCACCACCGGACTTTTCCATCAATGCGACAAAGCCACCGATGAATACCAACAGCATGATCACACCAGCGTTATAGCTGTCGGTAAGTTGAGGGACTAGGTAACCTTTCACCATGGTACCAAACGTATCAAGCGGGTTAAGTTCGCTAAACATGCCAGTCAGCATTGCAACACCACTCAGCACACCAGCAAAAAGGCCTATCACCACATTCCTTGTCGCCAATGACAACACCAAAGTAATCACAATGGGGATGAGTGACGTGATATCTGTCTGTTCCATAGGTACACCTTAACCCTAAAATAAGAGAATAAATATAAATTAAATTTGAATATAAATTCACAAGCATCATTTGTACAGAACTTTATCTTCTAACTGGATAATTAGTCTTTAAATGCGCTTCAACATAGCCAAATAGACCAATCACCCTGCTTAAGTAGCCAAGTTCGAAACGGAAAAAAGCCGAAAGTAGAAACTTTCGGCTTTTGATTATTTATATCGCTATGGTCGTACTACTGAGCTCGTAACTTAGGCCACCTCTTCAGTATTCAGACTATCAATTACAGCTGATTTCATCCCAGAACCAATTCGATTGAACTGGGCTTTCCCAAACACCTGGGCCGTTTTTAGCCACGAAGCACTTACCGTTATGCGTCACTTTATCGCCATTACTCACTTGGCTAACACCGGCTTGCCACGTGATAAACACAGATGGGTCAACAACGACAGGTGACTCGGTAACTGGCGGTTCAACTGGTGTTGGGTCTACCGGAGCAGGATCAACAGGCGATGGATCTGTCACTACCGGTGGTGTTGGCTCGCCCGCTACTAGTTTCCAAGGGCCACCATTGGCAGGGTCATCCCCTTGTGTCCACCATTTCGCTTCATAGGTTGCGCCGTTATGCGTCACTTGGTCACCCGCGTTGTAAACCTTGGTCGCACTCCAACCATTACCACCCGGATCAGTACCAGGATCTACCGGATCCAGCTTATCGACAACTTTCACTTCAGGCCAACTCGCATGAGAACCATAAAAGTTGGTCACACACTTCTCGTAATCACCAGCCACCAGTGCGGAATAAGCCGTTTGGAAACCAACAAGCTCACACTCAAACGAGTAACCTTCTGGGCGGTCTGCGTAGTATTTCCAGTTACCATCCCAGTTGGTGTACAACACATCCGTTGCTCCGTTGAGATTCAAGCTTCCGTAAGGCGTTTGCTGCCAACATGTATTGGCTTCATCGGCTTCTACAGGAATTTGATAGTGCGCGGCTAACCCTTCCCAGTAACGAATACGGTTAACGGGTTGGCCTTTGTCTTTGTTCTGCTCGCCACATTCAATACCACCATTGATCACGTTGATTGTGGTACCAAAGCCATAGCCAATACCCGCATCCAATTCACGTTGAGATGGTGTCCATGTTCGGTCAATTACATGCAGCATTGCCGGTTTAGGCGCTTGTGGTGTTAAAAAGAACCAGATAGCAGACGCTAAGTTCAACCAAGAATCCGCCACTAAGCCCGGATTGTTGAGAAGCACCGTCGCATCGCCATCGAACATCACTTCAGAGAACGCGCCGTAATTAAAATGGTAAGAAAGCTGTTTAGCACCACGTCCGAAGTAACCCTGCCCCGCAGCACATGGCCAACGGGCATTCTGCCAATCATTCTGACCACAACCTGTGGTGTAACCTTCTTGGCCTTCAGACCAACCCATTTCGCGAACATGCACCAGCGCTTGCTGCCACTCTTCTAGAGCTAATGGATTATCAGAGGTGTTGCCTATCGCGATGTGCCCACCCGTCTCTTGTGAAAAGTGAGCAAAGGCCGTGATGATGGATTTCTTACAGATGGCATCGGAGTCACGGCCATCGGTGTACTCTCCACAGAAGGCTGGGAATTTGCCAATTGCACGTAAGAAGCGAGTGTAGGTGTATTCTGGCGCTGCCATCTGAGTGAGGAAGTTCCATTCCGATTGAGGGAACACGCGCTCTACACGCTTTACGTTTTCAGGGTTGGAGGGGGAACCGGGTTCAATCGCTTCAACGATTGTATTCGGGCGAGTTTGAAGGGCCTGTGACCAGATCGCATACATAGGATCGGATGTTTTCGCTTGTTCAGCAGCTTGTAGAGCCGACTTTTCAACAAGGTAACCATTCGGGTTTTGCGGATCAGGTTGAATGTTCAAAGACGCATGACTTTGCGCTGCTAATGTGCAGCCCAGTACTGTCGCCAAATATTTGATTTTTAACATGATGGATTCTCTTATCTGTCCTTAATAAGTCCATCAAAGAGTATGCTTCACATGTGGAATGGCCTAGCTGTAGCGGTGTGAATTTATAAAAAGTGCGAGTGATCTTTTTGATACATGGCTCAGCACAACAAAGCGTCTCATGGTTTCTTGAGCTGATATCTAGTTTCCAACTCATTTGGTTTCTAGTTATTGTTCATTTGATTTCGAGGTATTGCTCATAAGCCTTTAATGTAATGAATCAATATAATCAATCGAAAAGAAAAAAGCCCCGAACTGAGTTCGAGGCTTAAGATCTTAATCAAAGCTGGTTAAATCTCTAAGAGATTATTCCCACTCGATAGTTGCTGGTGGCTTACCAGAAATATCGTAAACAACACGTGAAATGCCGTTAACTTCGTTGATAATACGGTTAGAAACCTTACCTAGGAAGTCGTATGGTAGGTGTGCCCAGTGAGCAGTCATGAAGTCGATAGTTTCTACGGCACGTAGAGATACAACCCAATCGTACTTACGGCCATCGCCCATTACGCCAACTGAACGTACTGGTAGGAATACCGTGAATGCTTGAGATACTTTGTGGTAAAGGTCAGCAGCGTGAAGCTCTTCAATGAAAATAGCATCTGCGCGACGCAGTAGATCACAGTACTCTTTCTTGATTTCGCCAAGAACACGAACACCTAGACCAGGACCCGGGAATGGGTGGCGGTAAAGCATGTTGTATGGAAGACCAAGCTCAAGGCCGATCTTACGTACTTCATCTTTAAACAGCTCACGTAGAGGTTCAACAAGACCCATTTCCATATCATCAGGAAGGCCACCAACGTTGTGGTGAGATTTGATTACGTGTGCTTTACCTGTCTTAGATGCTGCAGACTCGATTACGTCTGGGTAGATAGTACCCTGAGCAAGCCATTTAGCATTAGATAGTTTCTTAGACTCTTCATCGAAGATATCTACGAATACGTGACCGATGATTTTACGCTTAGCTTCTGGTTCAGCTTCGCCTTCCAGAGCTTTAAGGAAACGATCTTCTGCATCGACTTTGATGATGTTTAGGCCGAACTGGTCACCAAACATATCCATAACTTGCTCAGCTTCGTTTAGACGAAGAAGGCCGTTATCAACAAATACACATGTTAGTTTGTCGCCGATAGCGCGGTGAGCAAGCATCGCAACTACAGATGAATCAACACCACCAGAAAGACCAAGGATAACTTCGTCGTCACCTACTTGTTCTTTAATACGTGCAACTGCATCTTCAATGATTGAAGCTGAAGTCCACAGACCTTCACAACCACATACGTTAAGAACGAAGTTCTCAAGCATTTTCAGGCCGTTTTTAGTGTGTGTTACTTCTGGGTGGAATTGAACACCGAAGTACTTCTTCTCTTCGTTTGCCATTGCAGCGTATGGGCAAGTGTCTGTTTCAGCGATCTTTGTGAAATCAGCTGGAATCTCAACTACTTTGTCGCCGTGGCTCATCCAAACATCTTGAGTAGACTCAAGGTCAGCGAAAAGTGCAGATTCGCCAGTCACTTGTACCGCTGCGTAGCCGAACTCGCGCTCAGTAGACGTTGCTACTTTACCGCCAAGTTGCTCAGCCATAGTTTGCATGCCGTAGCAGATACCGAATACAGGAACACCTGAATCAAATACGTACTGAGGTGCACGTGGAGAGTTCTCCTCCGTTACACTTTCAGGACCACCAGATAGGATGATGCCGTCTGGATTGAATTCACGAATATCCGCTTCTTCTACGTCCCAGCTCCAAAGTTCACAGTAAACACCGATCTCACGAATACGACGAGCTACTAGCTGTGTGTATTGAGAACCGAAGTCTAGAATTAGAATACGTTGGTCATGAATATTTTTAGTCATTGTAAGCAGTCTTATTGGCTATGTGATAAAACGGAGGTGAGTTTACTCACCTCTGATTAACTCTTCAAGAAATAAAGCAAACGTTTTCGTTAGATATCTTTAACCACGTGTTTTGAGACAATCGGACTTTTAACAAAACAGGCGGTAGATATAATACCAATCACAGTAAGTAAGTGTTCAGGAATAGCGTAGGAAAAAAGCCTGAGAACGAGGCTGCTCTATTCGACAAAGAGTTCTGATAAGTAGTTATTCTACAATCAAAAATTCTAACGAAGTTATCGAGGTTTTTAACAAGCTAGGATGACCAGTTATTTACTACGATTGGTATATTAATGTGCCGACTAAATCAGCACATTATTCAAACGTTTGGACGTATTATTAACCTAAACGGTAGTTAGGTGCTTCTTTCGTGATTTGAACATCGTGTACGTGAGATTCTTTCATGCCCGCACCAGAGATACGAACAAACTCAGCTTTAGTACGCATGTCTTCAACAGTTGCAGAACCCGTTAGGCCCATGCTTGAGCGTAGACCGCCCATCTGTTGGTGAACGATCTCTTTTAGACGACCTTTGTATGCGATACGACCTTCAATACCTTCTGGAACAAGCTTGTCTGCAGCGTTGTCAGATTGGAAGTAACGGTCAGAAGAGCCTTGAGACATAGCGCCAAGAGAACCCATACCACGGTAAGACTTGTAAGAACGACCGTTGTAAAGAATAACTTCACCCGGTGCTTCTTCAGTACCCGCGAACATTGAACCAACCATCACACAAGATGCGCCAGCAACGATAGCTTTACAGATATCGCCAGAGAAGCGGATACCGCCATCTGCGATTACTGGAATACCGTATTCGTTTGCAACTTCCGCTGCGTCTGCGATTGCTGTTACTTGAGGAACACCAACACCAGTAACGATACGAGTCGTACAGATTGAACCTGGGCCGATACCAACTTTAACTGCACTAACACCCGCTTCGATAAGAGCACGTGCGCCAGCACCAGTTGCTACGTTACCACCGATGATTTGTAGATCAGGGTATGCAGCGCGAGTTTCGCGGATACGGTTAAGTACGCCTTCAGAGTGACCGTGTGAAGAGTCGATAAGTAGAACGTCTACGCCAGCTTCAACTAGAGCAGCAACACGCTCTTCGTTACCAGCACCAGCACCAACAGCTGCACCTACACGTAGGCTGCCGCGCTCATCTTTACATGCGTTTGGTTTACGTTCTGCTTTGTGGAAATCTTTTGCAGTGATCATTCCAGTCAGTTGGAAGTCATCATTTACAACAAGAACTTTTTCAACACGCGCTTCGTGCATTTTCTCTTGAACTTCTTCACGAGTTGCACCTTCTTTAACAGAAGCAAGGCGAGCTTTAGGCGTCATTACTACATCAACTTTCTTAGAAAGGTCAGTAACAAAGCGAACGTCACGGCCAGTAATGATACCAACCAATTCGTTTGTTTCAGTAACAACAGGGAAACCGGCGAAGCCGTGTTTTTGAGTAAGGGCTACAACATCAGCGATTGTCGCGTCAGGGCTTACAGTTACTGGGTGAGAAACCACACCAGCTTCGTAAATTTTAACCTGGCGAACCATTTCAGCTTGCTGCTCGATTGACATATTCTTATGAATAAAGCCAATACCACCTTCTTGCGCAAGGGCAATTGCTAGGCGTGCTTCCGTAACAGTATCCATCGATGCAGAGATCATTGGGATGTTTAAAGAAATGTTTTTCGTTAACTGAGTGCGAAGATCAGCTGTGTTCGGAAGAACGGTTGAGTGTGCTGGGACGAGTAAAACGTCATCAAAAGTTAAAGCTTCTTTTGCGATTCGTAGCATTTGCAATATCTCACAACAAAGGTGTTAAAAGGAGTAAACCCAACTTTATCGTTTCGCATAATAAAGTGATTTGGATTTGATATTGCAGACGGATTATACGCACGGCGAAATCGCTTGGCTACACATTTTTGTACTTTTAATTTGCATTTACCCCCTTGCTATGTATTATATTGCCGCTATCTTCCATACTCACGCCCTGTGAGATTCCAAGAAAGACCTTCCTTCAAGGAAAGATAGTGCTTCTATGACTAATCCAAACATCTTTACTGTTTCTCGCCTCAACTCAGAGGTTCGTCTCCTATTAGAAAACGAAATGGGAATAGTCTGGCTCGTTGGTGAAATCTCAAACTTCTCTGCACCTGTATCTGGTCACTGGTACCTCACGCTTAAAGACTCTCGCGCTCAAGTTAAGTGCGCCATGTTTCGTGGCAATAACCGCCGTGTCACCTTTAAGCCCCAGAATGGTAATCAAGTTCTAGTCAAAGCTCGCCTATCTCTTTACGAGCCACGCGGTGACTACCAACTGATCATCGAAAGCATGCAGCCAGAGGGTGACGGTAAACTTCAGCAAGAATTTGAAAAGCTGAAGATGAACCTTGCCGCAGAAGGACTGTTTGCTCAATCAAGTAAGCAAGCTCTTCCTGAACACCCAAAACGTGTTGGCGTTATCACATCTAAAACCGGTGCAGCGCTGTTTGATATTCTTGATGTACTAAAAAGGCGCGATCCTTCGCTACCGGTTGTGGTTTACCCGACCATGGTTCAAGGCGAAGAGGCGGCGATTCAGATTGCCCAAGCGATTGGACGCGCTAACGAACGCAATGAATGTGATGTGTTAATCGTCGGCCGTGGCGGCGGTTCATTAGAAGACTTATGGTGCTTCAATAACGAGATCGTAGCTCGCACAATCGCAGCAAGCCAAATCCCGATTATCAGCGCCGTTGGCCACGAAGTGGATGTCACTATCGCTGATTTCGTTGCCGATATGCGTGCCCCAACGCCATCAGCTGCGGCTGAATTGGTTAGCCGTGACAACAGTCATAAAGAGCAAGCTTTTGCCTCTAAACGAGCTCGCTTAGTCAGTGCGATTCGTCATGTGTTAATCAAACAGGCGCAATCAACTCAAACGTTGAAATACCGCTTAGAGAAGCAACACCCTAGCTACCAACTTCAAAAGCAGAGTCAGCAGCTTGATGACCTAGATATGCGTTTGCGTCGTGGTATGACTCAATACTTAAAACAGCATGCACAGCGTGTTGAACGTAAACAGCACCAGCTTCAATTGAACTCGCCAGTGAAACGCCTTGGCGAACAGAAACTGCATCTGCAACGTTCAGAGCAAAAGCTATTGGATGCAATGGACAAGACATTACTAACCACTCGCCACCAGCTCGCTATGGCTGCAGAGAAGTTAGAGACCGTTAGTCCACTGGCAACCCTAAAGCGTGGCTACAGCATTACTCATTCAGAATCGAGCAAGACGGTATCATCGATTAACGATGTCGAAGTCGGTGAAGTGATCACCACTCAAGTTGAAGACGGTGTGATTGAGTCGCAAGTGACCACAAGAGTGACTAAGAGCGAGCTTTAGGTTCGACTAGAACGTTGAAAATCATTTAAAACCAGAAAGCCCTATCGATAATCGACAGGGCTTTTGTATATCTACTGGCTGTAAAAGAAAACAACCTGATTCAAACCTTACTCACGACTCCGTCGTAGAAGGCTCCTTCATGGTCAGCATCCCTTCCGTCACAATAAAGTTGATGATGAAATCTAAACCTTGGCTCTCTTTGAGGTTGGTGAACACGTATGGCTTAGTTGGTCGCATGCGTTGAGTGTCTTGCTCCATCACTTCAAGTGACGCGCCAACATACGGTGCTAAATCGATCTTGTTGATGACTAACAGATCGGATCGTGTAATACCCGGTCCGCCTTTACGTGGGATCTTCTCCCCTTCCGCTACATCAATCACGTAGATGGTAAGATCGGCTAATTCAGGGCTGAACGTCGCACTCAAGTTATCACCGCCACTTTCGACGAATACCACATCGAGGTTCTTATGCAGCTTGGCAAGCTCTTCTACCGCAGCTAAGTTCATCGACGCATCTTCACGGATCGCCGTGTGCGGACAGCCACCCGTTTCAACACCAATAATACGATCTGGTTCTAGAGCCTCTGCTCGCGTAAGTATCTTGGCATCTTCTTGAGTGTAGATGTCGTTAGTTACCACTGCGATATTGAGCTTGTCGCGAATCGCTTTACAAAGCACTTCTAATAGCGCTGTTTTACCAGACCCTACCGGGCCGCCAATACCAATTCGAAGTGGTTGCTTATAACTTTCCATTGTCTACTTCCTTATATTCTTTTTGCTACATCGTTCGCGCTAACCGCTACGAACGAAATAGTCGTGTGTATTGTGTTTCGTGCAATGAACTCGCTAATGCCATCGAAGGCGAAAAGCTGCCTATCATCCAATCTTCTATCGTGCGGGCCTTTTCGATCACCTCAGGAAAGGTGTTGGTGATATTAATCAATGCCAACTGACCATCGGTTTGACCTAAAGGCACTAACTTGACCCCTGCGGTAACGATGTTTTCAAGCCAACTCCATAAATAACCCTGCTTGAGGCTCTCTAAATCAATACCCCAATGCTGAGCCGCCATACACATGCCCAACAATTGGTTTGGATGACTATCAACAGAATCCACCAGCGAAATATCGATATCCAAGCGCTTCAACAAGGTGTTCAATGCATGCCCACGCTGCTTTTCTTCCGCTCGCAATTCACTGGTTTCACGGCTTGAGTATAAGTAGTTACACCAATGCTCAATCTCATCGATTTCACCCTTTTCTAGCGCGTGATAAAGACGCTCTAAGATAGGTAATTCCAAAGTTGCGACACTGGAACTGACGATGGTATTAAGCCACTGTTCCATGCTGTTGCGATCGGTCACCCACCCCGCTTCAACCGCTAACTCTAAGCCTTGCGAATAAGTGAACCCACCAATCGGCAACGATGGACTGATCAATTGAAACAGACGATAGACGGCTACATTTTCTGTTGTGGTCATAATCGTGCCCTCAGTCTTCCAGAATCAAATAAGTTCGAGAGCCTACGCGCCTAACAGCAATAGTGCGCTTGCTGAAGCCACGCCGACTGACAACCATTTAGAGTAAACCGCGCGACCAACAAAAGTACCGATAACCATCAGAGCCAAAGCACTGATACTCATGCCTGTTGCGAACTGAGTCAGGTTGCTCGCGGCTTCAACGCCGTGTGCGTAACCATGGAAAAACAACATAGCAATCGAAGCAACTAATACGCTGTTTACACGCTTGGTTGATGGTGAGAATACATGCCATAAACATAAGCTGACGACAAACAGAGAAGCGATAATGGCAGGCTCAACAATCACAGAGAAACCTAGGGCTTGGCCTGCGATAAGCCCTACCACTAAAGACACCAATCCACCGCCAATCAGAGCTGCTTTTGTCTTGGTGGAAAATGACAGTGCGCCAATTAATAAACCGAAAGCGATCAGCATGATCAGATGATCCATGCCAGTCACAGGGTGAGTTAAGCCAGACATAAACGAGTGAGACTCATGAACTGAATGCGCCCCATGTCCTGGGTGAGCGAAAGCCATCGTTGATGTTGTTAGAGAAGCTATTGTGAAAGTGCATAAGCCTGCAGCTGTTTTAAAGTTCATCGCGAGTTCCTTGCGTTTATAGTTATTAATATTTGTTGTTATATAAATCGTTTAGTGAGTCATCAATGACTCGATTAATGATGGTGATGATGTCCACCAGAGCGACCGCCATAAGCACCGCCTTCTGGTTCAAACGGTTGTTTCTCAGTGGTCACTTTCGCGCCTAAGCCTTCAACCATTTCATCTAAAACATGGTCGTGTTGATAACGAACCCAACCCGCTTCCACTTGCAGCGGAACATGACGGTTACCAAGGTGATACGCCACTCGCGTTAGCAAGTGTGGGTCTTCACAATAAACAGTCGAAACAGTTTCCGGTGCCGCTTTCACTTCTACGACTAAACCACATTCACTTGAGAGTTGTTCGCCGCCACGCAAGATATGACCTCGTGGTAGAAACAGCCCTGCATTGCGCCCGTCATCTAGCATCACCTTAAGGCGGCTTTTGATGCGACTATCGATCGGCAGGCTCAAATAGCCGTCCGGTGCATTTTGTATTTGAGTATTCAGTTGAGTCAGTTCAATCATGCTATTACCTCAATCTCCTTGTGAGATTTATAACGTTCAAAATAGGGTCACTAAAATAAGATTCTTTAGTCAAAGGCTTAGAATAGAAAGTACCGCTGAGCCATTGGCAGCTCTTCAGCAGGCTCACACGTGAGTAGTTCACCATCGGCGCGCACTTGGTACGTCTGAGAGTCGACTTCAATCTTCGGCATCCAATCATTGAGCTTCATGTCGGCTTTGCTGATGTTTCGGCAGTTGCTCACAACACCAATCAAGCTCTGCAGACCCAATTGCTTGTCGATGTTCTGCGCCTTGGCTTCTTTAGAGACAAACAGCATTGATGTGTTCTGACACGCCTTGCCGTAGCTACCAAACATCGAGCGATAGTGAACTGGCTGAGGTGTTGGGATTGAAGCGTTTGGGTCACCCATCGGCGCCATGGCGATCATGCCGCCTTTCAAAATCACGCTTGGTTTCACGCCAAAGAAGGCTGGCTTCCATAGAACTAGGTCAGCTAATTTCCCGGCTTCGATCGAACCGATTTCATGAGACATACCATGAGTGATCGCAGGGTTGATGGTGTACTTAGCGACATAACGTCTTAAACGGAAGTTATCGCTGTAGTCTGAATCTTCTTTTAAGCTACCGCGCTGAACTTTCATCTTGTGCGCGGTTTGCCAAGTACGTGTTACTACCTCGCCTACTCGTCCCATAGCTTGAGAATCCGAGGCGATCATCGAGAACGCACCTAAATCATGAAGAATGTCTTCTGCGGCAATGGTTTCACGGCGGATACGAGATTCAGCAAACGCGACATCTTCTGCAATTGATGGTGAAAGGTGATGACACACCATCAACATGTCTAAATGCTCATCGACCGTATTGACCGTGTAAGGTCGTGTTGGGTTAGTCGAAGAAGGCAGAACGTTGGGTTCACCTGCCGCACGGATAATGTCGGGAGCATGACCACCGCCCGCACCTTCAGTGTGATAGGTATGAATCACGCGGTCACCGATGGCGCCAAGTGTCGATTCAACAAAACCCGACTCATTCAGCGTATCGGTGTGAATTGCAACTTGTACGTCCATCTCATCGGCAACACTTAAGCAAGTATCAATTGACGCGGGTGTTGTTCCCCAGTCTTCGTGCAACTTCAAGCCAACAGCACCCGCTGCTACTTGCTCACGCAGTGCTTCAGGCTGGCTCGCATTGCCCTTTCCTAACAAACCAAAGTTCATTGGGAATTGATCGAGTGATTCCAACATACGATGCATGTTCCACGGACCCGGTGTACATGTGGTTGCGTTGGTGCCCGTATTTGGACCCGTGCCACCGCCGATCATGGTTGTCACACCCGACGCCAGTGCTTCTTCAATCTGTTGTGGGCAAATAAAGTGGATGTGTGAATCAATGCCACCAGCAGTCAGGATTGAACCTTCACCTGCTAAAATTTCCGTGCCCGGGCCAATTACTATATCGACGCCCGGCTGAACGTCTGGGTTACCTGCTTTGCCTAAAGCTTGAACTCGGCCGTCTTTGATGGCGACATCGGCTTTTACGATGCCCCAATAATCCAACACAATCGCATTGGTGATCACCAAGTCAGGTGTTTCGGCGCTTGGACGTTGGCTTTGTCCCTGTCCATCACGGATCACTTTACCGCCGCCAAACTTCACTTCATCACCGTATACGGTGTAATCCTTTTCAACTTCTAGCCATAAATCGGTGTCAGCAAGACGCACTCGGTCACCGACTGTAGGCCCAAACATTTCGGCATAAGCCTGTTTGGATATCGTCGCCATGTTCAATCCTTTGTTATTTTCATTATTCCGTGGGAGCGCTTAGAGCTTGCCCATCACCTTTCCTTGGAAGCCATAGATCTCTAACTTACCGGCGTAACGCACTAACTCGACGCTACGCGACTGACCCGGTTCAAAGCGGGTTGCGGTACCTGCAGGGATATTGAGTCGAAACCCTTTAGTGGCTTCTCGCTCAAAGATCAAAGAAGGGTTTGCTTCATAGAAATGGTAATGAGAGCCAATTTGCACAGGACGGTCGCCAATGTTTTGTACCTTAACGGACGTTGTGTCTCGGCCTTCATTGAGAGTGATGTCACCCGGTGCGGTTTCTACTTTTCCGGGAACGAATCCTGAGTATTGTTTTGTGGAACCAGCCATATTACTTCTCCCTACACGATAGGTTCATGAACGGTCACCAACTTGGTGCCATCGGGAAAAGTCGCTTCGACTTGTACATCTGGGATCATGGAAGGGATCCCCTCCATAACGTCATCGACGGTAAGCAGTGTGCGTCCAAAATCCATCAATTCCGAAACGGTTTTCCCCTCACGGGCACCTTCAAGAATGGCACTGCTGATCAGAGCAATAGATTCTGGGTAGTTGAGTTTTAAGCCTTTCTGTTTACGCTGCTGTGCCAGCATTCCTGCGCAGAAGATAAGTAGCTTATCTTTTTCTCTTGGTGTTAATTCCATTTAGCTGCCCGCTGTTAGTGTTGTTTTCTTAGTGCTCAGAAACGCATGAGCAGTAAGTGGGATTCAATCACAGCAAGCTTGAAAAAATGTACCGAGGGCCGGAAGTCGCCCTCGGTACAAATAGGGCTAATCGCTAAGTCGCCCAAATCCTTGGTAAATCAGGAGTCGTACCACATAAATGAGAGCGAGTTGCTTGCCATATCTGACCAAAGGCCTGGAGGATGTCTTCACTCCAATAACCCAAGGCTCGCACCACAATCAATCCTTCTATCTGTGTCGCACCCAATATTAATGTGGGTTCACTCGACGTTTTTGATGTAACTGATTGCTGTGAAGCTTGCTGTGTAATAGATAAGAGCAAGCTCTGTACCAACTCTAAATCTTGCTTCTCATTTGAGGTGAGATAAAAGGTACCCATCATTGAATAATCAAGTAACCCCATATTTATCATTAACTTATCGCCACCATGAAAATTAAAGCCTTCAGTCAGAAGCCTTTGATTATCAAGATAGATTTCTGTTTTCCCAACGAGATGACCATGCTCGAATCCCTCATTCTGTGCAGGGCGTCCAAAACAGTGCATCTCCCAACCCCAAAACTGTGCACCCTTTTCTAGGCGAATTTCAGTATCTAAACGAACGTGTGCATTCGGGAAAAAGATGTTCTCTTGCGGCATCCATTCCAAGCGTGCATCTTTCTTCACTCGTAGGGTCTGCTTCTGCTTGGCGTACTTGTTGTTTGAGCGATAAAACTTGGTCGCACCGGGTGTGGTAATCAACGCGTGAGCACCGTGCTCAAGATTCACGTTAATATTGAGAGTGTCACCACCTACCACTCCGCCGGGGGGATGGAGTAAGTAGGTGTGACACGTTTCCCCATCAGGATACAGGGGGCGTTGCACCGCAAGCGGACCAGACTGCTGACGATTCTTTAATACGGTTTTATCACCTCGATCGACAAAGGTGAGGTTTAAACTCGCTTGCCAACCATCACGAATATCTTGTTCGATGGTCTCATTCAAAGATAAAGCTTCTACTAAAGAAGCCTTGCTTACTTCATTCGGAGAAAAGAGAGAATTCATACGGTTAGGTACTCCTTTATCAAGGACTCATCGAGCCCTTTCATTTCACCTTCTGCTACCTGACGACCACGGTCGAGAATGCAAAATCGGTCACCGACCTTTCTTGCAAACGGCAGCTTCTGTTCAACCAACAGAACCGTGAGCCCCATTTTCTCGTTGAGCATGCGAATGATGTCGCCAATCTCTTGCACAATATTGGGTTGAATACCCTCCGTCGGCTCATCCAAGATCAATAGCTTTGGATTAACCACCAGCGCACGCCCAATCGCTAGCTGTTGCTGCTGGCCACCCGATAAATCACCACCGCGACGATGTAGCATCTCTTTTAACACCGGGAAAATATCGAAGATGAATTCAGGGATCTTGCGGTCACCCTTTTTACGAATCGGTAAACCGACCTCTAGATTTTCTTGAACAGTGAGCATTGGGAAGATCTGGCGACCTTGCGGTACATAGCCGATCCCTTGGCGTGGACGGTCCTCGGCATCGGTTTTCAAAAGTGACTCACCCGATAAGGAGATGTCACCGCTTTCAACCTTCACCAACCCCATAATGCATTGCAGTAAGGTGGTTTTACCGACACCATTTCGCCCCATTAGCACCGTGCATTTACCTTCTGGGATCTGCATATCCAAATCCCACAGCGTGTGGCTCTCACCGTAATATTGATTAACTGATTTAACCTCTAGCATCCTATTCTCCGAGATAAACTTGTTTAACTTCAGGGTGAGCCTGCACTTGATCCATGGTGCCTTCAGCCAACACATGACCTTGATGAAGCACGGTGACATGGTTGGCGATAGAACGAACGAAATCCATATCGTGTTCAACGACCACAACCGAGTGCTTACCTGCCAGTGAGTTAAGTAACTCAGAGGTGCGATCCATTTCTTGGTGAGTCATACCTGCCACGGGTTCATCCACCAGCAACAGCTTAGGGTTTTGCATCAATAGCATGCCGATCTCTAACCACTGCTTTTGTCCGTGAGACAGGTTACCTGCCAAATTCGCCGCTTCGTCTTTTAAATGAATCAGCTCAAGTACCGAGGTCAATTTGTCTTTCTGTTCACCAGACATCACAGCGGTGAACGTCGCCCACACTGAGCGGTCACCGGCCATGGCTAATTCAAGGTTCTGCCACACAGTTAAACACTCAATCACGGTCGGTTTTTGGAATTTACGCCCAACGCCTGCATTGGCGATTTCGGCTTCGTTCATCTTCAATAAGTTGATGTTCGAACCCAACCACACCTCGCCGGTGTCTGGCTTAGTTTTACCTGTGATAATGTCCATCATGGTGGTTTTACCTGCGCCATTAGGACCGATGATACAGCGTAGCTCTCCCTCTTTGATGTAAAGGTTGAGGTCGTTTATCGCTTGGAAACCATCGAAGCTTTTGTTGACGCCTTCGACATACAACAGCACATTATGTCGAGTATCGATGGCAGGATGAATATCGGGTTTGAGGTAATCAAAGACTTCGTCTCGACGAGTGAACGCCTGAACCGATTCCTTTACGCTATTAAATGTGGTCATGCGATCACCTCCTTGGCCTTGTGCTGATCATCCTTATCTTTATCTTGGTTTTTCCCATTTGATGCCTTGCGCAGCTGCTGCCACTTTTCACTGACAAAGCCAATCACACCTTGTGGGAAGTACATGGTTGAGAGTACGAATAGTCCACCCAGAGCAAACAGCCACACCTCCGGGAACTCAACCGTAAACCAACTCTTGGCGTAGTTGATGATCAATGCACCGACAATGGCACCAAACAGAGTGGCACGACCGCCTAAGGCTACCCAAACCACAATCTCAATCGAGTTAAGAGGAGCAAATTCTCCCGGATTGATAATACCCACTTGAGGGACATATAAAGCCCCGGCAATACCGGCGATAACCGCAGAAAGAACGAAGACCCACAGCTTGATGCCATCGACGTCATAGCCCATAAAGCGAGTGCGTGATTCCGTATCACGAATCGCTAATGCCACACGACCTAATCGACTGGTCACCACCATGCGACAAGCTATGTAGCTGAGAATAAGCGCAATACCAGTCGCGACAAACAGACCTATCTTGACCGCATCACTCTGCAAACTCAGACCGATGATGTCTTTGAAATCCGTCAGTCCGTTGTTGCCACCAAAGCCCATTTCGTTGCGGAAAAATGCCAGCATCAATGCGTAAGTTAATGCCTGAGTCATGATAGAAAGGTAAACCCCTGACACGCGAGAGCGAAAAGCCAGATAACCAAACAAGTAAGCCAATGCGCCCGGCACTAGCACCACCATCAGGCAAGCAAACCAGAACTGGTCAAAGCCCTGCCAGAACCACGGCAACGCAGACCAATCAAGGAACACCATGAAATCTGGTAAGACTGGATCACCATAAACCCCACGGTCACCAATCTGACGCATCAAGTACATGCCCATCGCATAACCACCAAGCGCAAAGAAAGCACCGTGGCCAAGGCTCAAGATTCCGAGATAGCCCCACACCAGATCGAGCGCCAACGCCAACATTGCGTAGCTCAGATATTTGCCCATCAGCGAGATAGTAAAAGTCTCTACATGGAGCGGGTGCCCACTTGGTAACATGGTGTTAGCCAGTGGGATAAGAATAACGGCCGCTAGAATGGCAAGGATGGTCAGTTGGCCACCTTTGTCACCACGCATTGCCGAAAGTACAAATGATTTTGACTGCATGATGTTGTCCTTAACCTTCAGCCGCACGACCACGTTGCGGGAAGAGTCCGCGTGGGCGTTTTTGAATAAATAGAATGATGAAAACCAGTACCAGAATCTTGGCGAGAACCGCACCAGCCCATGGTTCTAAAATTTTATTGAACAGACCAAGGCTTAAGCCTGCGACTAGCGTGCCCCATAGGTTGCCAACACCGCCGAATACCACCACCATGAATGAGTCGATGATGTACGCCTGTCCCATATTAGGGCCAACGTTGGTCAGTTGAGACAGTGCCACGCCTGCAACACCCGCAACGCCAGAGCCTAAACCGAAGGTCATCGCATCAACTCGCTCTGAACGAATACCCATCGCACGAGCCATGCCACGGTTTTGAGAAACCGCACGAACCTGCAAACCTAGTGGTGTCTTTTTCAGAACCATTAATAAGCCCATAAATACCAAGCCACAGAACAGGATGATATAAAGTCGGTTGTAAGTCAGGGACAACATTGGGTTCAATTGAAGTGCGCCAGACATCCATTCAGGCGTGCTCACTGAGCGGTTCAAAGGAGAGAAAATCGAGCGAACAGCCTGCTGCAAGATTAAGCTAATACCAAAGGTCGCGAGTAAGGTTTCCAATGGGCGACCATAAAGATGACGAATCACACTTCGCTCAATCGCAATGCCCACTAAGCCAGAAACAATGAATGCCGCTGGAATGGAAAGTATCAGCGCTAGGCCAATATGATTCGGCATCAACAACTGCAATACGTAGGTGGTGTAAGCGCCAATCATGATCAGCTCGCCATGAGCCATGTTGATAACGCCCATCACACCAAAGGTAATCGCTAAGCCAATGCCTGCCAGTACCAATACCGAGCCTAAACTCAAACCGAAGAATACTGTTTCTACACCCGAATAGAGTGCTTGGCTTTGTTGATAGCTATCCATCGCACGTTCTGCTGCAGCGGCAATGCTTGGATCTTGCTCACTGTTCAGTAGTTGGTTCAGTGTTTTCAGAACGACCGAGTGTTTGAAGTCGCCAACTCGTTCAATTGAAGCCACACGATCTTCAATGGTGGCACTGTTATTAAGAGAAGTGGCAATCGCTAACGACAAATCCATTAGCTCAGCTACTTTGCCATCTGATTCATTGGCTCTGAGTTCAGTTAGTCGTTCGATAATGTCAGCGTCTTTGGTTCCTAACAAATCCAAAACCGCCTTATAACGCACATCAGGGTTGCCGCTGTTCAGTCCAATCGAGGCTATTTCCCCGCGTAATATCCCGCGAAGTTTGTTATTCACACGAACCTTTTTAAACTGTCTCGCATTCTCGATATTAAGCGTTGAATCATCCCATACTGACTGAGCTGACGTCGCCGTTTTGATACTTTGAATGAGGTAGAGCTGTTTGTACTGCTCGCTCTGTTTCTCATTGAAGTAGTAAAGGTTTCCGTTTAACCAGCCATCTAAAATAGCTTTCGACACGTCTCCCGTTTGCGTCTCAATCACCCAATCGATAGCTAATTCTTTATCCGATGTTTTCTTACCAACTAGCGCCTTGGTAAAGCTAGCTTCATCCGTTATTCCAGCAAAAGCCAACTGAGCACTGACTGCCATGAGCAACAGCGCTTTAAATACGTTTAATACGTTTTTCATCCCTGCTTCCTTAACCAACCAAGTTAGATATTGTTATTTTTACTTGGAGGATGTGTGGATAGTGGTTGTTACCTGAAACGATGAGCCTTCCGTTCGCTTCGCCCGTTAAACAGACGCGTTCTTCCCAAACCGGAAGGCTCAATATTCCTGAATTGACGATCTAGTTACCGCCAGAACACTTCTTCGTTTCGACGTTAAACGCACCACATGAGAATGGCTTCGACCAGCTAGAGAACAGTTTTGCCGATTCAGGTAAGTAACTCGACCAAGCATCACCCGCCACTAGTCCAGTGGTTTCCCAAACGATATCGAATTGACCATCGCCTTGGATTTCACCGATCAGGACTGGTTTAGTAATGTGGTGGTTTGGCAGCATGGTAGAGTAGCCGCCAGAAAGGTTAGGTACAGACACGCCAATCAAGGCATCTTGCACAGATTCAGGATCGGTTGTGCCCGCATTAGTGACCGCTTGAGCCCACATATTGAAGCCAACATAGTGCGCTTCCATTGGGTCATTGGTGACACGCTTTTCACTCTTGATGAACGACTGCCACGTTTCAACGAACTCTTCATTAGCTTCAGTATCAACACTCATGAAGTAGTTCCATGCCGCTAGATGACCAACCAATGGTTCTGTGTCCATGCCTGACAGTTCTTCTTCACCAACAGAGAATGCAATAACTGGGATGTCTTCAGATGAAATGCCTTGAGCGCCTAGCTCTTTATAGAAAGGTACGTTCGCATCGCCGTTTACAGTAGAAACCACAGCGGTTTTCTTGCCAGCTTCACCGAACTTTTTGATGTCTGAAACGATAGATTGCCAATCAGAGTGACCAAATGGCGTGTAGTTGATCATGATGTCTTCTTCTGCGACACCTTTATCTTTTAGGTAGGCTTCTAAGATCTTATTGGTTGTACGTGGATAAACGTAATCGGTACCTGCAAGTACCCAGCGCTCGACTTCAAGCTCTTCCATCAAGTAATCCACTGCTGGGATCGCTTGTTGGTTTGGCGCGGCACCGGTGTAGAAAACGTTTTTAGAAGACTCTTCACCTTCATACTGTACTGGGTAGAAAAGGATGCTGTTGAGTTCTTCAAAGACAGGTAGCATGGATTTACGTGATACCGACGTCCAACCACCGAACACCACATCCACTTTCTCTTTTTCGATAAGCTCACGCGCTTTCTCAGCAAATAGCGGCCAGTTTGACGCAGGGTCAACCACGACAGGCTCTAGCTTCTTACCAAGCAAACCGCCCTTTTTGTTCTGCTCTTCGATGAGCATTAGCACGGTATCTTTTAGCGTTGTCTCACTGATCGCCATGGTGCCAGAGAGTGAGTGTAGAACACCGACCTTGATGGTCTCATCAGCAGCAAACACTGTTGCAGAAGAAAATGAAAGTGTTGTACACAGTGCAGCTAGCGATAAATTGAACACCTTGTTCATGATATTACTCCATAATTGTATTTTTGTTATTCAATTACAGAGGTACAAGAAGAGTGCCAAACTTATAAACCAATGAAATTATTTATAAGTAATTGTATTAATAGAATTTAAAAGAAACTCACACCAATAGAGTGCATAGCAATCATGTAACTATGTTTCATACTGGTGCAGTGACGGTGGGAATGAACCAAGATGACACATTCCTGTTCTTCAGATACAAAAAAGACCCAACACTTTAGTATTGAGTCTCTGGTATAACATCACCGATGGTCGTTCAAACCATGAGTTTAAGGCTATTCCGCTGGTTTAAATTCGAATTTTACTCTCGACTTAGATTTCAACTCGTTGCAATCACCGTTGCAAAAATAGCTCGCCGCACCACAGGCTTGAAGCTTCTCAAGTTGGCTGCTGCACTCAGGACAAAACCCAACTTTAGTAAAGTGAGCCTGACAACTTTCACAGTGATACTTGCCATCCCAAGCTAGCTCAGACTGGCATTTAGGGCAGATATTTTCACTCATTAGCATTTCCTAATTTACTACTATTTTTACAATCTACTACTGCTGAGACTTGGCTTGCTTGATTTGATACATGTTCTTATCAGCTTGTGCGATCAACTGGTCTAATCCTTGAGGATCTTTCTCACAAGACAACCCAACACTCACTGAGAACTGCACATCATTGATATAAAGCGCTTGTTGCAGTGCTTTCTCTAAGCTGTGGTAGAAGCTAACAACGCTTTCTTGATCATCAAAGCAAGAGAACACCACAAACTCATCGCCACCATAACGGCCTATCTTGGCACATGCTGTGGTTGCCTCATCAAGAACTTCGGCAACCGCCAACAGCACATCGTCACCGAAACTGTGGCCATAGGTATCATTTATTGATTTGAACTTATCGACATCCACAAACAGACACGCCATCACCTTTTCTGAAAAACATCGCTTAGCCAACACTTTTTCGGCTTCATTGAACAGTGCACGAGGATTCAAGCAATGGGTTAAAGAATCTCGATTGGCGAAAAAGTTAAGCTGGTTCTCCAGCTCAAACTTCTCTAGTGCTACCGAATACAGGGAAGCCAGTAGCTCTAAGATCTCGAGCTCAAATTCATGTGGTTCAGAGATGTACTGGCTATAAATAGCGAAGGTAACCAACACATTACCGCGCGACGAGATAATGGGGACCGACCAACAGGCATGTAAATTCGCTTGATTGGTTAAGACCAGAAAAGGTGCCCAGTTTGGGTGTGCATTTATGTTGGAGACCATCACTGCTTTCTTAAGCGCAGCTGCCTCGCCACAAGAGCCTATCCCCGCACCAATTCCTATCCCTTCAATCTGTTGATTGTAAAAATCAGGCAGGTTTGGGGCATACTCAAGGTGTAACGTTTAGACTCTGAGTTGAGCAGTAAAATTGAAGCCATGCGCTGCCCAAAAAGCTGCTCGGTAAGCTGAATAATCTTGTGATTTAAATCTTTGCGATCCATCCCAAGCGCAAGCTTCCGCAGCAAACTATTGACGGCTCGATGACCTTCTAATAAAAATTGTTGTTCCATTCACTAAGGCTTTCAATTGTGTAATCGGGTACAGCTTGTTCTTATGCAAGCTTGTTATTGGTTAATAATAGCACACTAAATTAGTACGACACACAGTCGAAGATCATAGGTTGATCTTTCGCTTTATCTATTTTGATCAGCGATCTACCCCAAAAAGAATATTTATATCACCACACACCGAAAGCATAAGTTACATATGCTGCATTTCAATTTCAAATGGTCATTTATATCAAAAGTGACATGTAAAAATAAAATAAACAGCACAAGCCATTTCGATCTGTAGTCTAGATCATCGAATTACATGCGTCAGCATTTCAATGTTTTGGCCATCTAGCTGGGTCAGCTTAACGGACAGCGCACCAAGTTCTGAGGTGTTCTCAATGTGAGTACCACCACACGGAATAGACACTAAAGTGTCGGCATCCAACTGCCATTCCCAATAACGAGAGTCTGTTAATGCTTCGCCTTCCAGTCGCATTGCAACTGGCGTCGGCTCTGCAAGCCAGCCCGCAATCATCTGGTTGATATCAGCTTCGATGTCATCAAGATTTGCTAGCATGTCTGCAACGTTCAAACCGCGCTTCTTGAGGGTTTTGCCTAAACGATACTTATCGGAACACAGCTCTGGAGTCACAAAGCTCGTCACTTGTGCGTAGCTATTGAAGTCGTAACTGCCAAGCGGATCTTTTCTATCCGCATCTTTACGCCAGTAGCGCTCAGCCAATACTTTATTCAAAGCTAGGAAAGCGATGTGGCCAGCACTGTGACCACGGCTCAAACTGGCTTGGTACTCTTTATCAACCGACAACACGACTTCGTCGTTAACCTTAATCATAGAAGCAGATGTAGGTAGCTGGTGGACAACAACAAACGCCCACCCTTCCGTATCACGCTTAACAGGGATATCTGCTGCGATATGAAGCTTGCCAGTAGATTGTTCTATAGCACCAACAAGGCAGTCTTCAACTGGATATAGCACGTCACCAACACTCACAAAGCCTTGGTCTGCAGGGTGATCTGGCCAAATGTGACTCACTGGGTGGAAGGGTGTCACGTCGGTGATCAGGTAAGTTTTGCTGTCATCGCTTTCAACGTACTGCGCTTTAGCATTGAGCTGCCAAGCCTGATGACAAAATTGAGTGATGGTTGGTGTGATTGCTGACACAGGTGTAATCAAATCGCTAGTAGTCATATCGTTCTTCTTCTGGAATCTAGTCTGATTCGTTGAGCCATGATGATAAAAACGTATTGTTATGGCTTAACGTGAATTTTGCTTAAAAAAATACCCGAGACAGGCTCGGGTATCAAATCTATTGGAAAGGTTTACTTACGACCTTTAACCATGCTCATCATACGTTTACGTTTACGTTCTTGAGAAATTGTCAGCTTGTTAGTCTTAGCTTCAAATGGGTTCTCGCTGTTCTGGAATTGAATGCGAATAGGTGTACCCATGATTTCTAGTGAACGACGGTAGTAGTTCATCAAGAATCGTTTGTATGAATCTGGCAAGTTACGAACTTGGTTGCCGTGGATAACGATAATCGGTGGGTTGTAGCCACCAGCGTGCGCGTATTTCAGTTTCACACGACGGCCACGAACCATAGGCGGTTGGTGATCATCAGTCGCCATCTTCATGATACGAGTTAGCACAGAAGTACCAACACGAGTAGTCGCTGATTTGTAAGCTTCTTGTACAGACTCAAACAAGTGACCAACACCTGTACCGTGAAGTGCAGAGATAAAGTGAATACGTGCGAAATCAACGAAGCCTAAGCGACGGTCTAGCTCTTTCTTAACGCGTTCTTTAACGTCGTTATCTAGGCCATCCCACTTGTTTACGGCAATAACAATTGAACGACCAGCGTTCAACGCAAAGCCTAGCAAGCTTAGATCTTGATCAGAGATGTTTTCGCGAGCATCGATAAGCAGCAATACAACGTTAGCATCTTCAATCGCTTTCAGTGTTTTAACCACTGAGAACTTCTCTACCGTTTCGTTGATGTTTTTACGACGACGAACACCCGCAGTATCGATTAGAACGTATTCACGCTCGTCACGCTGCATTGGGATGTAGATAGAGTCACGAGTCGTACCTGGCATATCGTAAACAACCACACGCTCTTCACCAAGAATACGGTTCGTTAGCGTTGATTTACCTACGTTAGGACGGCCAATGATCGCTAGTTTGATCGGTTGATCTTGAAGACGCTTGAATTCTGCTTCAGCTTCTTCTTCTGTAAATTCAACCTGCTCTTCTTCTTCGTCTTCAAACTCAGTTAAGTCGCTTACTTCGCCATTCTCAGCTTTTAGCGCTTCTGCGAATGGGTTAAGAGCAAGGTCAATAAGTGCAGTAACACCACGACCATGCGCCGCAGCGATTTGGTACATGTCTTCTACACCTAGTTGCCAGAAGTCAGCACTTGCAGCATCAGGGTCGATACCATCAACCTTGTTTACTACTAGCATTGAAGGCTTTTCTAGTTGACGTAGGTGCTTAGCAATCGCCACGTCTGAAGGTGTTAGACCCGCACGGCCATCTACCATAAATAGAACGACATCAGCTTCATCAATCGCCGCTAGCGACTGTTCAGCCATTTTAGTTTCAACACCTTCTTCAGTACCGTCGATACCGCCAGTGTCAATAACAATAAAGTCATGCTCGCTAAAATGAGCATGACCGTATTTACGGTCACGCGTTAAGCCAGGGAAATCCGCAACCAATGCATCACGAGTTCGAGTCAATCGGTTAAATAACGTAGATTTACCTACGTTCGGACGCCCTACTAGAGCAACAACAGGTACCATAACAACCTCTACAATTTCTTCTCTAAATGTAGTTATAGGTAAGCACTTGTTCGCAAGTTTAAACTCTTACCTATAACCACACGGTTTATTAATTTTTAACAACAAAACGGCTCCTGGCTGTTACCAACCAGGAGCCGACTGTGAATTATATCACGCTTTTATTGGCTAATCGTTAGTTTCTTTACATCGCCATTGCGAGTCGTCACTAAGTAGCCTTCAGGCAGTTCAATTGGTGCAACCGCAAAGCCGCTATCATCGACAAGCTGTTGAGCAACAAACTCACCCGATGAACGATCCAACCAGTGCAGATAACCTTCAGTATCACCCACGACTACATAACCATTAATAATAGCAGGTGCTGTCAGTAAGCGGTTTTCTAACAATGGAGTGCTCCACAGTTCAGTACCACTACGCGCATCAACCGCAACCACATGGTCTTTGTCGGTAACAACGAACAAACGGCTACCATCACTTGCTAAATCAATCGCTGATGAGTAGTTACGTTTCCAAATTGGCTTACCAGAACGAAGGTCGATAGCAATCAGCTGACCATTGATACCTACGGTATACAGGGTGCCACCAAGAACAATTGGAGATGCATCAACATCAACCAAACGATCAATTTCCGTTGCACCTTTTGGTGTGCCTACTGGCTGTTGCCAAATAAGCTGACCACGATCAACGATAGCCGCAGCTAGACGACCATTTGCTGTACCCCAGAATACACCACCAGAAACTGCAACAGGCGAGCTATCGCCACGCAGTGTTAGGCTTGGTACTTCCGTACTGATGGTCCATTTTTGTTCACCGCTTGCTTGATCTAACGCGATCAACATACCGCGACTGGTATGAACAATGACCATGTTGCTATCAGTTGCTGGGGATGCAAGCACCTCGCCATTGACTGATACACGCCACAGCTCTTCACCGGTCGATTCTTCCAGTGCGATCACTTCGCCATTTTCAGAACCAACAAAAACTTTACCGTAAGCCGCCGTTAAGCCACCCGATAAACGAGCCAATACGTCTTTCTCAAGATCGACTTTCCACAGCGCTTTACCTGTATCAGGATCAAGCGCTTTAACCATACCTTCACGGCTTGCAACAAACACTTTGTCGTAAGCCAATTCTGGCGTTAGTTTTGAAAAGTAGTGACCAACACCATCACCAACCGACGTAGACCATTCCTGACTAGGAGTGAACTCGCTGTTTACCGTTGGGACTGGAGCCATGATTACGGTGTCTTCTTCACCCGCACAGCCAGCTAGTAGGCCAAGAGCAATCGCACACAACGCCGCTTTTGGAAACATCTTCTTCATTCAAAGCGCCTTATTTAGCTAGGTCGTCAAGTTTGATTTGAAGCGTTTGGCTAGCGTCAACAGCTTGCTGTGCTTCTGTGTAAGCACTGTATGCTGCGTCTGTGTCGCCTTTACGAAGTGAGATATCACCACGCAGTTCAGCAACACGGCCTTTCCAAGATTCGTCTGTCATAGCAGCAAGATCAGTCAGTGCTGCGTCAAATTCACCTTGCTCAGCTTTAATACGTGCAACACGGTAAGTAAGTAGTGGCGCAAGTGCCGCGTCCTTAGTTGCCGATTTTGCCCACTCGAGCTGTTCAAGTGCCGCCGCTAGATCGCCTGCTTGTACTTGTACTTTTGCTAGTTGCATAGCAGCAAGTACTGAGTACTCAGCATCTTTGTTTGCGTCGATGAAAGCTTGAATATCAGATTGAGCATCAACACCCTTAACATCAAGAGCTGAAATTACAGAGGTGTAGCTTTCTGAAGCTGCTTCACGCGCTTCAACTACTGAATCTTGGTAATAGCGCCAGCCAAATAGACCACCTAAACCAATAACCGCACCAAAGATTACGGCTTTACCGTTCTCTTTCCACCAATCTTTAATGGCTTCAACTTGTTGCTCTTCGCTATCGTAAAGTTCCACTTCCTGTCCTCTTTAATTCTTTAAACGCCAGCATAGTGCTGACGTTAGTATTCATTATGAGCGTTTGCTCAATGGCTAATTAGATTAGCGCAGCAACTTTCTCTGCAACTTCCGTTTGAGACACGGTTTCTTGCTCGCCGCCAACCAGATCTTTTAACACAACTGTATTGTCAGCAACTTCGTTCTCACCAAGTACCAGCGCCACAACAGCACCTACTTTGTCAGCACGTTTGAATTGCTTCTTGAAGTTACCACCACCGAAGTGGTTCATTACACGCACGCCTTCAACGGTGTCGCGTAACTGATTCGCTAACTGCATGCCCGCGATCATAGTACCTTCGCCAGCAGCAACTACGTATACATCAACGCTACGACGAACTTCTGTTAGCTCTAGCGTTTCCATCATCAGAACCAGACGCTCTAGACCCATTGCGAAGCCAACTGCATTTGTTGCTTTGCCGCCTAGTTGCTCAACAAGACCATCGTAACGACCGCCGCCACATACTGTACCTTGAGCACCAAGGCTGTCTGTGATCCACTCAAATACAGTGCGGTTGTAGTAATCTAGGCCACGTACTAGACGCTCATTAACTTGGTATTCGATACCAACAGCGTCAAGAAGTTCACACAAACCAGCAAAATGTTGCTTCGATTCTTCACCTAGATATTCAGATAGTCGAGGTGCGTCACCTAAGATAGCTTGAACATCAGGGTTCTTAGTATCAAGTACACGTAGAGGGTTAGTGTGCATGCGACGTTTGCAGTCTTCGTCAAGCACATCAATATGTTGCTCAAGGAAAGCCACTAACGCAGTGCGGTAGCTAACGCGATCTTCTTGAGAACCGATTGAGTTCAGCTCTAGGCGAACGTGCTTGTCGATGCCTAGCTCACGCCATAGACGTGTTGTCATCATGATAAGTTCTGCGTCAACGTCTGGACCGTCTAGGCCAAACACTTCAACACCACATTGGTGGAATTGACGGTAACGACCTTTTTGAGGACGCTCGTGACGGAACATAGGGCCCATGTACCATAGGCGCTGTTCATCACGGTTGATAAGGCTGTTTTGAATACATGAACGAACACAACCTGCTGTGCCTTCTGGACGCAGCGTTAGGCTATCGCCATTGCGGTCGTCAAAGGTGTACATCTCTTTAGAAACAACGTCTGTCTCTTCACCAACTGCACGGCTAAATAGGTTTGTTTCTTCAACGATAGGCATACGTACTTCGTTGTAACCGTATGCACTCACCACGTTTTTAACTGCGCTTTCTACTTTCTGCCACAGTGGTGATTGAGTTGGAAGGCAGTCGTTCATGCCTCGAATTGCTTGAATATTTTTAGCCACAGTATTTATTCCGTAATTTCTCACGACCAGGTGTTAGTGCGAATAGACAATCACACCCCATCGCGTTGTATTAATCTTCTAAGTTTTCTACATCAATGCGATTTGCTTTATCAAGCACTGACGCTTTTGCACGAATCTTAGCTTCAAGTTTGTCGACAAGGTCATCGTTGTCGAAGCGCTCTTTCTGACGCTTACCATCTTCGTAGAAGGCACTCTTACGTGCACTACCAGCTAAACCTAAGTGAGACACTTCAGCTTCACCAGGGCCGTTAACCACACAACCGATGATAGATACGTCCATTGGAGTGATCACGTCTTCTAGGCGCTCTTCAAGGGCATTAACGGTGTTAATAACATCGAACTCTTGACGAGAACAGCTCGGACACGCAATGAAGTTGATGCCACGCGAACGAATGCGCAAAGATTTAAGAATATCAAAGCCAACTTTGATCTCTTCAACCGGATCAGCCGCTAGCGATATACGCAGCGTATCGCCGATACCTTCAGAAAGAAGCATACCTAAACCTACCGCTGACTTCACAGAGCCTGCACGCGCACCACCCGCTTCGGTAATACCAAGGTGGAGAGGTTGATCAATCTGCTTAGCCAGCAAACGGTAAGAACCGACAGCAAGGAATACATCAGAAGCCTTCACGCTGACTTTGAATTGATCAAAGTTCAGACGGTCTAGGATATCTACATGACGCATTGCTGATTCAACAAGCGCTTCTGCTGTAGGTTCTGTGTATTTCTCTTGGATCTCTTTCTCAAGAGAACCGCCGTTAACACCAATACGAATCGGAATATTCATATCACGTGCACAATCAACAACTGAGCGGATACGGCTTTCGTTACCGATGTTACCTGGGTTGATACGCAGACAGTCAACGCCGTATTCCGCCACTTTAAGTGCGATACGGTAGTCGAAGTGAATATCAGCAACCAAAGGAACAGAGACCTGCTGCTTGATTAGCTTAAAGGCTTCAGCTGCATCCATAGTCGGTACAGATACGCGAACGATATCAGCGCCAACTTTTTCCAGAGCTCTAATTTGAGCAACGGTCGCGGCTACATCTGTTGTTCTTGTGTTGGTCATGGATTGCACAGCAATTGGTGCACCATCACCGATCGGCACATCACCCACATAAATACGGGTTGATTTGCGACGAATAATAGGAGATTCGTGTTGCATATTAACTCTAAGGTAAGGTTATTCTAGCTACTTTGCCTGAAGTATACCCAGAAAGGTCGACAGGTTCACTTGCAAATGTCATTGATACGCCTTCTGGCGCACCTAGAATCACTTTATATGGCGCAGTTCCTGATAGATTTAACGACTGACCTGCTTTTTTGATGCCAGTCGACAAGGTTTTACCCGTTGCATCTTTTACTTGGATCCAGCAATCAGCGGTGAACTGCATCACTAGTTCGTTAGCCACAGCTTCAGGAGCCGTGCTAGCTTCAACCGTTTCTGCATTCGCAGCAGCTTCAGCAGTTGGTTCAGTCTCTGTTGTTTGTTGTGCAGAAGTTTCGTCAGCTGGAGTAACAGCATCTGAACTTTCTTCCGCATCGCTTATCGCAGCAAGGCCTTCAGCACCTTCAACAACAGAAGCACCCGCTTCGTTTTGTTCAGCTTCAATCACTTCTAAAGAGGTGAATTCAGGGGCAAGTGATTCTTCTACCGCTAGCTCTTCTGAGCTTTCAGTATTCGCTAAAGATTGAGATAGGGTGTCTTGCTGTTGGTTCTGCCACCACCAAAGTGAGGAGATACCCGCAATGACCGCAAAAATGCTCCAAGTCAGGATCATAATACGGCTGTTGTGCTTCTCGGTTTTGGTCTTACGAGAAAAACTCAGCATTTCTTGCTCTTGATGCTGAGCATCACCGGCATGATGCAGCGCACTCAATACGACTTTTTCGTCAAGATTGACGTATTTCGCGTATGAACGAATATAGCCACGCATAAACGTCGCCACTTGATCTGACTCGAATTGGTTTTCTTCAATTTGTTGGATCAGAGTAACGCGAAGTTTCAAGCGATCAGAAATCTGCTTTTGCGTTAAACCAAGAGATTCTCGTTTGTTCTTAAGCAGCGTTCCCGCTTCCAAAGCTGGAGCTACGTTTTCTTGCGCTTGTGTATCTTGTTCTGTGTTCATAGAGAGTGAACTTCTAAAGTATTATCGCAGGTTGAGGAGAGCGTTTTCTTATTGTCGTTTAAGCTCAATCTAACAACCCACGTTATGTGGAATTTTTCCTGCTATCTAAATCATCAACCCTTAAAGGCGAACATCATTCATTTATTATGGATGACCTTCTCAGGAAGCTAGTTTATCAAGTAGCCAACCTAAATAGACATATTGATGATCAGTAGCAAGCGAGCACTTAAATTAATTTAAGATTAGTTAATCATAAGCTAATGCCATTACAAGGCAAAAACACTTTAAACAAAATTTACCGTCAGCTCATGGTTTTGTCCAAAATTTGACGAAAAATGTAAGAAAGCGTGGGCAAGAAGTCCAAAAAATCAAAAACTGCACCCCAGAAAAGCAACAAGCCAGAAGTAAGACTTCTGGCTTGTTTAGGTTCTAATCGCGTTTTATACCGCTTTTACTTCAATCACACCACCGGCAATCAAGTTCGCTTCAGAGGCTGCTTTAAGCATTTTAGTACGCTTGGTTCTATCAATCACATCACCGACTAACTGACCACACGCGGCATCAATATCATCACCACGAGTCTTACGAACGGTTACTGTGTAGTTGTATTCCATCAGCGTTTTTTGGAAGCGATCAATACGAGAGTTGCTTGGCTTCTTATAAGGCGACCCCGGGTAAGGGTTGAATGGAATCAAGTTGATCTTACAAGGCGTCTCTTTCATTAGCTCAGCAAGTTCACGTGCGTGGTCCATATCATCATTCACATGATCCAATAACACGTACTCAACCGTTACTTTACCGCGGTTAGCATTTGAAGATGCAATGTAACGACGAACAGATGCTAGGAAGTCTTGGATATCCCAACGGTCGTTGATCGGCATGATTTGGCTACGTAGTGCATCGTTTGGCGCATGTAGAGAAATAGCCAATGCGACATCGATGTTGTCTGTCATTTGGTCAAGGCCAGAAACAACACCAGAAGTTGATACGGTTACACGACGCTTAGACAGTGCGAAACCTAGATCATCAAGCATGATTTCTAATGATGGCATTAGGTTCTTCATGTTCAATAGAGGCTCGCCCATACCCATCATTACAACGTTAGTAATTGGACGACGACCGGTTTCTTTTTCTAGGCCGATTTCGCGAGATGCACGCCAGATTTGGCCAACAATCTCTGAAACTTTTAGGTTACGGTTGAAGCCTTGTTGAGCTGTAGAACAGAACTTACATTCAAGTGCACAACCAACCTGTGAAGATACACATAGCGTCGCACGGTCACCATCTGGGATGTATACCGTTTCAACGTCTTGGTCGCCAACGCTCATCGCCCATTTAATTGTGCCATCTGAAGAGTGTTGAGCTTCAGAAACAACAGGTGCAACAATCTCACAGCGACGTTGAAGTTTCTCACGTAACTTTTTGTTGATGTTATTCATTTGTTCGAAGTCATCGACACCGAAGTGATAAATCCACTTCATCACTTGCTCTGCTCGAAACGCTTTCTCATTCAGTTCTTCTGTGAAAAATTTACGAAGACCTTTACGATCAAAATCGAGTAGATTGACTTTAGCTGTGGTCATGATGCCTCTCAATGACGGAACAATAATTAAGGGCGCGAATTGTACAGGCTTTACGCAACTTCAACAAGCATTGTAAAACCCTGTGTTTATTAAGACATTCAAACTTAAGCGATTAAAATTTGAACAAATATATTTATTAGCCCGAGATTACCCCATTTAAAGAAAAGATTCCCGATTACACTCCTTCGTCGCTTTCGGGAATGACGTAAATAATCACCAATTGCTCGATAATATTTACCACGAGATGGTTGCTCCAAAGTTCCCCGTCATTCCAGAACTGAGGAACGAAGTATCTGGAATCTCCAATAACAAAAACAGATTCCCGATTACGCTCCTTCGTCGCTTTCGAGAATGACGACTAAATTGATTATCGAGAGCGTAAAATCCACTTACAAAAAAGGCCTCACCGAAGTGAAGCCTTTAGAATAATTTGCAGTGCCGATTATTGAGCTGGACGTGGGCAAATTTCAGATTCTGGGAAGAAGAATTCGATTTCGCGAGCTGCAGACTCAGGGCTGTCGCTGCCGTGAACTGAGTTGTAACGCATGCTGATTGCGTAGTCAGCACGGATAGTACCGCATGCCGCTTCTTCTGGGTTTGTTTTACCCATAAGTTCACGGTAACGAGCGATAGCGTTTTCGCCTTCAAGCACTTGAACCATGATAGGACCAGAAGTCATAAACTCTTTAAGAGCTGGGAAGAACTCTTTGCCTTCATGTTCAGCGTAGAAGCCACTCGCTTGCTCTTCAGTAAGACGAACCATTTTAGCAGCAATAATTTCTAGGCCTGCTTTTTCGATACGGTGGTAGATTTCACCAACAAGGTTACGCTTAACTGCATCCGGCTTAACAATTGAGAACGTTCTTTCTAGAGCCATAGGGATTCCTTCACTTCATTTTTTTGTTATTAAATACTGAAATTACTGAGATCTTTCGATCTGAGCTTTATGAATGAGCGGCACAAAATACCGCTCACCCTTATTATTATTTTGCTTGGTCGATAAGAAGACGAGCCAGTGTGCGAACGCCCATACCCGTTGCGCCTGCCGCCCACTTGTCACTTGCTGACTTACGGTAAGTACCCGCGCAATCCATATGAATCCAACCTTTTTTGTAATCATCTACAAAGTAAGAAAGGAATGCCGCTGCTGTACTTGCACCCGGTGTGTAATCGCCTGTGCTGATGTTTGAAAGATCAGCAAAGTTTGAAGGCAACATACCACGGTGGAAATCAGCAAGAGGCAGTGGCCATAAGCCTTCTTTCTCTTGGTTTGCCGCTGTTAGCGCTTGGTGAGACAACTCATCATCGAAGCTTAATAGTGCGTGGTAGTCGTTACCTAATGCGTTTTTAGCCGCGCCTGTTAGCGTTGCACAGTCGATGATCAGCTCAGGGCTTTGTGCACTTGCGTACATCAGGCCATCAGCTAGCACTAAGCGACCTTCCGCATCAGTGTTCATGATCTCAACTGTTTTACCGTTTTTGTAGGTAATGATATCGCCAAGCTTCAATGCGCGACCAGAGATCATGTTCTCTGCGCAACATAGAATAAGCTTGATGCGCTTGTTAAGACCGCGTTCAATCGCAAGACCTAAACCACCAGTAATCGTTGCTGCGCCACCCATGTCAGCTTTCATCGCTGTCATGAATTGGCCTGGCTTGATACTGTAACCGCCCGAATCGAACGTAATACCTTTACCGACTAAACAGGCAAATACAGGTGCGTTTTCATCGCCTGTTGGGTTGAAGTCCAGTTGCAGCATTGCTGATGTACGCTCAGAGCCACGACCTACCGCGTAGATGCCTTCCCAACCTTCGGTTAGTAGATCCTTGTCTTTAACAATCTTCGCTTTAACAGTGCCCGCTGGTGCCACTGACTTGATGTATTCTGCAGCCATTGTCGCAAGTTGACGAGGTGCCACTTCTTCAGCGGTTTTATTGATAATGTCACGCGTCCAGTCAGTTGCGCGAATACGAGCTTCAAGCTCAGTTTGATCGGCTTCTGAAAGTGCATCCCATTCCAATGCATTCTTTTTCTTTGGTCCACGGTAGCCTTGGTAGAAAGCCCAAACGCTTTCTAGATCCCAACCTTCACCACGAAGTGAAACGAATGCGATACCTTGTCCGTCAAGCGTACGACCCGCACGTTGAACTGCGCCTAGATCGTGGCCTTCACCAATGTGAATTGTCGCTCCCGCTTCTGAGAACGATAAAATAGCTCTTGCTCCCCACTGAGGCTGGGCAGCTTCTTGACTTAAAAATACTGACATCTGTGTAGACATGATTTCTCCTTGTCATGAACCACTTCGAGAGTGTGATTCTGATTATTTTTTATTAGCTCACTGATGTTAGCATTATGTAGGAGGAAAATGTCATTTTGATAAAAAAACGGACCATAAGGTCCGCTTTTTTTAGTAAGAATTGTTAACTTGGCTGCGTTTTATATTGGACTGATACCAACCCGCGACCAAATCATTAGACAAGAGGATTAATCCATCTCATCCATCCAGCACAAAATAATAGCCTCTAAGATTTTCTCATTCGAGTGGTTAGGCTCGTCGTCGAACTCTTCAAGGTCTAGCACCCATTGATGCAGATCGGTAAAACGTACCGTTTTAGGATCAGTATCAGGGTACAAATCACATAGCTCAATTGCGATATCTCGCGAATCAATCCACTTCAAGCTCATAACACTTCCTTATATTTATCAGCGACGCTTGGTCACCTTTATGATCTATATTCTAGGCCAGTTTTCTTAGTATGTTTGTCTAAGCAATAACTCTCTCAGTCATCGCTGTATTAGCCATGACTGAAAACAGGTTCTTAATGGTCTTCAGAAGCCAGGTTCAACGTGTACTTTGGAATCTCTACAACAAGATCCGTATCAGCCACTTTAGCTTGGCAACCCAAGCGAGATTCCATCTCTAAGCCCCATGCTTTATCTAGCATGTCGTCTTCTAGATCATCACTCTCTTCTAAAGAATCAAAACCTTCACGAATCACAACGTGACATGTTGTACATGCGCACGATTTCTCACATGCGTGTTCAATACCAATACCGGCCTTCAGTGCAACATCAAGAACCGTCTCACCAGTTTTTGCTTCTAAAACAGCGCCTTCTGGACATAGATCTTCGTGAGGTAAAACAATAATCTTTGGCATGTTTATCTATTCTCTAACTATTAAATATTATCGACTGACTGACCTGACAGTGCAGCACGAATTGATTTATCCATACGACGAGAAGCAAAGTCTTGGCTCGCTTTGTCGGTATTCTTAATTTCTAGTTCAATAGCATCAGCGTTGTCGCCATTACGCACTTCAATCAGTGCTTCAATCGCTTGAACAAGTTGTTGTTTGCCTTGCTCATCAAGTAGCTCGTCACCGTCGGCTTGCATTGCAGCGATAAGGCCTTCGATAACGCGATCCGCTTCTACGCGTTGCTCAGCAAGAGCACGCGCTTGCATGTCTTCTTTTGCAAACGTCATCGAATCTTTCAGCATGCTAGCCACTTCGTTGTCGCTTAGACCGTAAGAAGGCTTAACTTGGATTTCAGCTTGAACGCCAGTGCTCTTCTCCATTGCGGTAACCGATAGCAGGCCATCAGCATCCACTTGGTAAGTAACACGAATATGAGCAGCACCTGCAGTCATCGGCGGGATGCCTTTCAGAGCAAATCGAGCCAGTGAACGACAGTCATCAACCATCTCACGCTCGCCTTGCACGGTGTGTACTGTCATTGCAGTTTGACCGTCTTTGAACGTGGTAAACTCTTGTGCACGAGCAACTGGGATCGTGGTATTACGAGGGATGATCTTTTCGACTAAGCCACCCATGGTTTCGATACCCAGTGACAGAGGGATAACATCCAATAGCAGCATCTCAGAGTCAGGCTTGTTGCCAACTAAGATATCCGCTTGAATCGATGCGCCAATCGCAACCACTTCATCAGGGTTAATACTGGTTAATGGAGTACGACCAAAGAAGCCACCGACCATTTCACGAACAAGTAAGGTACGAGTTGAACCACCTACCATCACGACTTCTAGTACTTCATCCGCGTCAACTTCCGCATCTTTCAGTGCTCGGCGGCACGAAAGCAGCGTTTTCTTAACTAGTGGCTTGATGATCTCTTCGAACTCTTCACGAGTTAAAGAGCCAGACCAACCTAGTGCTTCAACATTAACGCTTTCAGCTTCAGATAAGCCAATCTTCGCTTCTGTTGCTGCGTCTAGAAGAATACGGTTCTGTTCTGCTGTCAGCTCTAACAAGCCCATTTGCTCTTGGAAATGATCCGCAATTAAATGGTCAAAGTCATCGCCGCCTAATGCAGAGTCACCACCGGTTGCTAAAACTTCGAAGACACCTTTAGACAGGCGTAGGATAGAGATATCAAACGTACCACCGCCTAAGTCATAAACAGCGATTACCCCTTCTTTACCTGAATCCAAGCCATAAGCAATCGCAGCTGCAGTGGGTTCATTAAGAAGACGTAACACATGAAGACCAGCAAGTTGCGCTGCGTCTTTGGTACCTGCACGTTGTGCATCATCAAAGTACGCAGGGACGGTAATCACGGCACCAGCCAATTCACCACCTAACGTCGACTCAGCACGTTGACCGAGTGCACGAAGAATATCTGCAGATACTTGAATTGGGTTCTTATTTCCTTGCGCTGTGTTAATCACAGGCAGGCCATTATCACTTTCTTCAAACTGATATGGCAGAGATGGGTATCGCTGTTGAATATCTGACAGTGAACGACCGATTAATCGCTTAACTGAGATAATGGTATTTTTAGGATCAGTTTGTGCATTTACACGCGCTTCATCACCAGTGGTGTACGACTCTGACTGATAGTGAACAACGGAAGGGAGAATACTGCGACCTTGTTGATCAACAAGCGTGCTTGCCTCACCACTGCGCACTGACGCAACCAATGAGTTTGTTGTACCTAAATCAATACCCACTGCAAGCTTGTGCTGGTGAGGAGCGGCGCTTTGCCCTGGTTCTGCAATCTGAAGTAGTGCCATGGATGTGTCCTTGTTATACGAACTAGCCGATCAAACGATCTTCAACTAACTCGATTTCATTCTTTAATTTTGCAATAAACTTAAGCTTTCTTACTCGGTCTGCAGCTTCTAACCAAGCTTCGCTGTCGAGTTCTTGTTGGATAGCGCTTAATTGTTGTTTATACATTTTGCTAACCTTTCCTTCAAATGCAAACAAAGCATCTTCAGGATCAGAACTGTCGGCGATATCTTCCAGCTCTTCACGCAATTCCATTTGCTCCATCAGGAACATAGGATCTTGCATAGTCTGCTGCTCACCACGAATATCCTCACCATGTTGAACTAACAGGTATTCAGCGCGGCTGACTGGATTTTTCAACACCTGGTACGCATCATTGATTTGCGCAGCTTTTTGCACAGCCAGCAAGCGATCTCGCTCAGAAGCCGTGGCAAATTTATCAGGGTGGAATTGGCGTTGCAGATCTCTAAACTGAGAAGAAAGAAGGCTACCATCCAGTTGAAACTGAAGTGGTAGCCCAAATAATTCGAAATGATTCATGTAACGGTGGTCCTAAGTTTAGGCTCTTTACTTAGAGCCTAATTTTATTCTTCGCTCATTATAAACGCTCAACGATTGAGGCGTTTATACATTGAAGCTCTCACCACAACCACATTCGCCTTTCGCGTTAGGGTTGTTGAATTCAAAACCTTCGTTTAGGCCTTCTTTTACGTAATCAAGCTCAGTACCGTCTAGGTAAACTAGGCTCTTTGGATCAATGATGACCTTAACACCTGAATGCTCGAACACTTCGTCTTCTTCGTTGAGCTCGTCAACGAATTCCAGTACATACGCCATACCCGAACAGCCAGTAGTTTTTACCGCTAAGCGCAACCCGATACCTTTACCTCGGTTATCTAGGAAAGCTTGAACTCGGCTTGCTGCCGTATCTGTCATGGTGATGGCCATACTACAACCTTGTGTTTTATATAAATTGAGAACTCAGGGGGAGCACAAAGGGTGCTCCCAAATATTACTTTTTTGAAGTGATTACGTTGTAGAAACGATTAGTGCTTCTTTTTGTAATCCGCAACCGCTGCTTTGATTGCATCTTCAGCAAGAATTGAACAGTGAACTTTCACTGGTGGCAACTCTAGCTCTTCTGCGATTTCAGAGTTTTTGATAGCAGCAGCTTCATCAATACTTTTACCTTTAACCCACTCAGTGACTAGTGAGCTAGAAGCGATTGCGCTACCGCAACCGTAAGTCTTGAATTTTGCGTCTTCAATAATACCTTCTGCAGATACTTTGATTTGCAGTTTCATTACGTCACCACAAGCTGGTGCGCCAACCATGCCGCTACCTACACTTGGATCTTCTTTATCAAACGAACCTACGTTACGTGGGTTTTCGTAGTGATCAATTACTTTTTCGCTATATGCCATGATAGTTACCTCGAATCCTCTATTTCCGTGAGATTAGTGATGAGCCCACTCAACAGTGTTCAAATCAATCCCTTCTTTATACATATCCCATAGAGGAGACATGTCGCGTAATTTATTTACTGCTACACGGATTTGTGCAATCGCGTAGTCGATTTCTTCTTCCGTAGTGAAACGGCCGAATGAAAAACGTACTGAGCTGTGTGCCAGTTCATCGTTTAAGCCAAGAGCGCGTAAAACGTATGAAGGCTCAAGACTCGCTGATGTACATGCAGAACCTGATGATACCGCTAAGTCTTTTAAAGACATAAGCAGAGATTCACCTTCAACGAAAGCAAAGCTCACGTTTAGGTTATGTGGTACACGTTGATCTAAGTCGCCATTTACCGTTACTGCTTCTAGATCTTGAACCCCTTTCAATAGACGCTCGCGAAGTGCTAGTGCGTGGTCATAATCTTTCTGCATGTCTTGTTTAGCGACAGCAAAAGCTTCACCCATACCCACGATTTGGTGAGTAGCAAGCGTACCAGAACGGAAACCACGTTCGTGACCTCCACCGTGCATCTGTGCTTCAAGACGAATACGTGGCTTACGACGAACGTACAAAGCACCAATGCCTTTAGGGCCGTATGCTTTGTGTGCAGAAAGAGAGATAAGGTCAACTTTCATCTCTTTTACATCTAGTGGGATTTTACCCGCAGACTGAGCCGCATCAACGTGGAAGATGATCTTGCGTGAACGACATAATTCGCCGATTGCAGAGATATCTTGGATTACACCAATCTCGTTGTTTACGTGCATGATAGAAACAAGAACCGTATCTTCACGCATTGCTGCTTGTAGCTTGTCTAAATCAATGATGCCGTTTGCTTCAGGCTCAAGGTAAGTCACCTCAAAACCTTCACGCTCTAGTTGGCGACATGGATCAAGAACCGCTTTATGTTCTGTTTTGCACGTGATTACGTGCTTACCTTTCTTCTCGTAAAAGTGCGCTGCACCTTTGATAGCAAGGTTATCTGACTCTGTAGCACCTGACGTAAAAACAATCTCACGTGGGTCTGCATTTAGTAGATCGGCAATTTGCTCACGAGCATTATCTACTGATTCTTCTGCCTGCCAGCCGTAACGGTGTGAACGAGATGCAGGGTTACCGAAGTTACCGTCCATCGTCATGCACTGAACCATTTTTTCAGCAACACGTGGATCGACTGGGCATGTAGCTGAATAGTCAAAGTAAATAGGCAGTTTCATTTTCTACTCCAATGTAAAAACTGACCGCTAAGAGCGGGCATTAACACCGTGAGGTGCTGCACTAATCGTTGTAGTGCTCGTATTTTTATGTGCAAAACCATTATTAACCGCAAGATCGATATCTTGACGATCAGAAATCTCTAAAACTTCGTTATCTTTCATTAGCTCACCGAGCGTAATGTCGTTTAAGAAGCTGCTGATTCGGGAGCTTAAATCACGCCATAAAGTGTGAGTTAAACAACGACTGCCACCTTGGCAATCTGCTCGACCGTGACACTTAGTTGCATCCACTGATTCGTCTACTGCAGCAATTACAGTTCCGACAGCGATGTCGCTCGCTTCAGCACCTAAACGGTAACCACCGCCAGGACCACGAACACTAGCAACTAAGCCAGCTTTACGTAACTTAGAAAATAGCTGTTCTAAGTAAGATAATGAGATGCCCTGTCGCTCTGAAATATCAGCCAGAGGAACTGGGCTTTTTTGCGAATGCAGTGCTACATCTAGCATAGCTGTTACCGCATATCTTCCTTTAGATGTAAGTTTCATATCACACCGTATCCACATTGTTTATGTGGTTGGAATCTTCCCATACCCGACTAAATTGGTCAAGTATTTAGTTGACTATTTTAGTCAGGTATTCACCCTTAACTATTGTATGGGCTTTATTTGTCGTTTTTGCTCTTCTCAATAGAAGTCAAAATACCACGAAGTGTGTTGATTTCTTGCAGTTCTGGACGAGCACGGCTAAATAGGCGACGTAGCTTGTTCATCACCTGCCCCGGCTTATCCTTAGAGATAAATTGGGTATCAATGATCACTTTTTCAAGGTGCTCGTAGAACATTTCTAGTTCTTCGTGACGAGGGTACTCATCTTGTTGCTGTGGCTGATATTGGCTAGCGACCATATCAAGGTGAGCTACACGCACTTCGTAGCTCAGAGTCTGCACTGCCATTGCTAGGTTTAGCGAGCTGTATTCAGGGTTAGCTGGGATACATACATGGAAGTGGCACTTCTGAAGCTCATCGTTAGTCAAGCCAGTACGTTCACGGCCGAACACTAATGCGACTGGGTGCTTTTGACCTTCAATCGCAAACTTTTGTCCACACTCACGAGGCTCAAGCATTGGCCATTCAAGCGTACGTGAACGTGCACTCGAACCAACCACTAAACCACAGTCTTTTACGGCTTCGTCTAATGTAGAAACGATGGTCGCGTTTTCTGCGATGTCACCTGCACCCGCAGCCAGTGCTAAGGTCTGCTCGTCAACTTCACATTGAGGGTCTACAAGAACTAATTGACTCAAACCCATCACTTTCATTGCGCGAGCTGCTGATCCGATATTTCCCGAATGAGACGTACCAACCAGAACGACTTTTACATTGTCTAACATGCTATATGACACCACTTTAAAAATAATCGCGAGATATTAACACATAGCAAAGTAAAATGGTCAGACCCTTCGCGTAATGTGAAACCAAGAGTTCAAAAAATAACCACTTCCCTTTTGGTAAAACTTTGGTATACTCGCCGCCGCTTTAAATTGTTCTTTAACATCTTGTGGGAAAAACCATATGCATCCAATGCTAAACATTGCGATACGCGCTGCGCGTAAAGCTGGCAACCATATTGCTAAATCTCTAGAAACAACTGATAAGATCGAATCGTCTCTAAAAGGTAACAACGATTACGTTACTAACATTGCTCAAGAAGCTGAGTACATGATCATTGAGACAATCAAAGCATCTTACCCAGAGCACAGCATTATTTCTGAAGAGAAAGGCCTGACTGAAGGTAAAGACTCTGATGTACAATGGATCGTTGACCCACTGGATGGCACCAACAACTTTGTAAAAGGTTTCCCTCACTTCTCTGTATCTATCGCTGTTCGCATGAACGGTCGTACAGAAGTTGCTTGTGTTTATGACCCAATGCTAAACGAGCTATTCACAGCTCAACGTGGCGCTGGCGCTCAACTTAACAACGCTCGTATGCGTGTTACTCAACTAAAAGACCTTCAAGGTACTGTTCTAGCGACTGGTTTCCCATTCAAGCAAAAACAACACTCTGAATCTTTCATGAAGATCATCTCTGGTCTATTCATCGACTGTGCTGATTTCCGTCGTACAGGTTCTCCTGCTCTTGACCTATGTTACCTAGCAGCTGGCCGTGTTGATGGTTACCTAGAACTTGGCCTTAAGCCATGGGATCTAGCAGCTGGCGATCTAATCGCTCGTGAAGCTGGTGCTATCATGACTGACTTTGCTGGCGGTACTGATTACATGACTTCTGGTAATGTTGTTGCTTCAAGCGCACGTGGTGTTAAGTCTATTCTTAAGCACGTTCGTGAGAACGCTAACGAAGGTATGCTGAAGTAATTCAGACCTTACGTTAACGCTCCCTATTTTAAGGGCGCATAAAAATTCCAAAGCCTCGCTATATAGCTATAGCGAGGCTTTTTTGTATCTGCGATACGAGATACGAGATACGA